>NZ_LQXP01000013.1:0-90093 GCF_003268405.1 Acinetobacter sp. CFCC 11171
ACTTAAGAACAAAATACTGCAACTCAGATATGATCTGTTAATAACTCATTTGGTAGAAAACTTAGCACGAAGAGCACTGCTCTGAGATTAGACTAAGCGAGTATCCATAACAGTTGTGCTGGCGACAATAGCAAGAGTGAACCACCTGATCCCTTCCCGAACTCAGAAGTGAAACCTCTTAGCGCTGATGGTAGTGTGGGGTTACCCATGTGAGAGTAAGTCATCGCCAGCTCATTATTCGAAACACCCCCTGACTAGTGCAGGGGGTGTTTTTTTATGCGGGGAGAAAAGGGGGCGAAGAAAACAAAGAATTCTTCATTCATTTTTATGTGATTTTTAAATTAAAGGCTGAAAGGCGTATACTATCCGTGTCATTGATGGAAAGCTCATGTCTGATTTAGCTTCAAACGCTCATTATATTGAATACGGCACACGACCATTTCTTGCCATTTTATTTTCTTTATTTTTAGCAGGCTTCGCAATTTTTTCATCGTTGTATTGTGTACAACCGATGATGCCCATCTTTGCGGATTATTTTCAAGTCAGTCCGACACATAGCAGTTTTCCTTTATCTTTTTCTACCATTGCCTTAGCGATTGGGCTGCTATTCACTGGTTTGATTTCAGATCGATTCGGTCGTAAGCCTGTGATGGTCACCGCTTTATTTTTGGCAGCGTCACTTTCAATCATTAGTTCTATATTTCCACTTTGGGAAATATTTTTATTGAATCGCGTGCTGATCGGATTAAGTGTTAGCGGTGTTGCTGCAGTTGCAATGACTTATATAGGTGAAGAAATTGAGCAAAAAGATATAGGCTTTGCAATGGGCCTGTATATATCGGGTACTGCGATTGGAGGAATGGGTGGTCGTCTCATTGCCGGGGTATTGATTGATTATATTAGTTGGCAAAATGCCATGATGATTATTGGAATCATTAACCTATGTATAGCCACAGCATTCTTTTTATTACTTCCGGCATCTCAACATTTTCAAGCTTACCCCATTCGTTTCAACCGATTTTATGAATCTTTCGTTAAAAATTTAGCAGATCCAAAGCTGAGAATTTTATTCCTTCAAGGCTTTATCCTCATGGGATGTTTTGTCTCTATATTTAACTATATGAGCTACCACCTATTAGAAGAACCTTATCAACTTTCTCAAACTTGGATTGGGCTAATTTCAATAGCTTATTTGGCAGGAATATATAGTTCACCTCGGGCTGCAAGTTGGGGGAAACGCTTTGGACGGGCAAAAGTTTTACCTTCGATGCTGATCATGATGCTGTTGGGGTTGTTGATCATGCTCATTCCGGCATTTTGGTCAGTCATTTTGGGGCTGATTGTATTCACTTTCGCTTTTTTTGCAGCACATTCCACTGCGAGTAGTTGGGTTTCAGTTCAATCCCTGCAGTACCGTGCCGTAGGTTCATCGCTGTATTTATTTTGCTACTATTTAGGTTCTAGTATCTTGGGTAGTAGTAGTGGTTTGGTTTGGGAAATGTCTGGTTGGATGGGGTTGACGAGCTTTATTGCTGTTATTTTGATGATCGGTTTATTTTTAGCAATAAAATTGAATAAATTAAAATAGGAATATGTGAATAAGCTATTATTTAATATTCGTTTTACATCTATTTTTTAACATAAATAACACTATAAAAATGGCTGAATTTACTATTTTTATGATTATACAACTTTGGTCTAATATTTCTTTTAAAAGGTGCCTCATAATAATGAAACGCATCAAAATATAATAAATAAAATATTTTTGGTTATCATTTCTTAAAATATAATATATTTTCAAGTTTTTGATATTTATCATTTATATGTATTTTTCTTATTTTTTTCATTTATTTTTAGTTGGAATTATATATAGATCATCATTGGTTTTAAACTGAAGGTGATTATGAGAAATATAACTATTTTAATGATGGCTTTGGTTTTTATCTTAATCTCAGCTTATGCAAATACCACGAATTTAGGGATAGCAGGTGCAGAGCGTAAACAGTTTTTTATCGTTCCTCAAAAGTTATTAACTAAACAGGCAGATAGAACCTATCAACAATTTATTCATCAAGCGAAAAACAAGCAACTTTTGATCATAGATCCGAAATTGGATCAAATTTTAAATAAACTTAAGCAAAATGCGGAGTTTTACCGTCATGGTTCGAGTCAATGGGATTGGCAAGTCAGTGGGAATTTAAATAAAGATTTAAATGCACATGCTTTTCCAAGTGGGAAAATTGTCATTAACACGGGCTTGTATTGGAGTTTAAAGCTGACTGAAGATGAATTGGCATTTGTGATGGCGCATGAAATGGCACATGCTCTGCGTGATCATCATCGTGAGAAGATTTCCCTGCTGTTTGCAAGTCAGGTGGCGATGATTTCTTCAACTGCGGGTATCGGTGCGCTTGCAACGGCTGCCAGTAGTGTGACTGGGCAAGCTGTTTTTCTGCCTAAAGTTTCAAAATTTGAACTAGAAGCTGATGTTCTCGCACTTGATCTGATGTCGAAAGCGGGCTTTGATCCAAATGCAGCATTGAGTTTTTGGCAAAAATATCAGCAGGAAACGACACGCCGTCAAATGCTTGATATAAAACCATTGATGACTCAAGAAAGTATAGATAAGCGTAGGATTTATATTGAAAAATATTTACCTGAAATGCACATTCAATTTCAACAGGCGCAGGCTGTAATGTTGAATAAAATGCGATAACTCATGGCACATTCTAGATTGATTTAAACTAAAGCAAAGTTACAAATGATTTATTTAAATCTAGTTTTATAGTCGTGCTACAGTACTATTACATCTGATGTCTATATAAAACAATTCAATGATTCTGTAGTTGTTGTATAAATTATAATCAAGCATGATGAATGGAATTCATGGTAAAATGATCGGCTTTCATCTTCTTTGATCTTTTTTCAGATCATTCCATCTGCCAGCCGAGAATTGCTAGCCATGTCTACTGCTTATACTATGCAGACTGCGCCAAAAGCGTTGTTTGATTACGACAAATATTGGGCGTCATGTTTTGACCCTGCGCCATTTTTGCCGATGTCACGCGAAGAAATGGATCAACTCGGTTGGGACAGTTGTGACTTTATTTTGGTCTGTGGTGATGCCTATATTGACCATCCATCATTCTGCTCAGGCATTATTGGTCGTACTTTAGAAGCGCAAGGCTTCCGTGTCGGTATTATTGCACAGCCGGATTGGACAGATGTTGAAGCGTTCCGTGTGTTAGGTAAGCCGAATATCGCTTGGGGCGTTACTGCCGGTAACATGGATTCAATGATCAACCGTTATACGGCTGACCGTAAAATCCGTTCAGATGATGCCTATTCTCCTGATAATCAACCGAATAAACGCCCAGACCGTGCAGCAACAGTCTATTGCCAGCGTGTGCGTGAAGCTTATCCAGATGTGCCTGTATTATTGGGCGGTATTGAAGCCTCGCTGCGCCGTATTGCACATTATGATTATTGGTCAGACAAAGTCCGCCGTTCAGTATTGATGGACTCGAAAGCCGATCTATTGATGTATGGTAATGGTGAACGTTCAATCACGGAAATCATGCATCGTTTGGCTCGCGGTGAAAAAATCCAAGAGATTACGGATGTCCGCGGTACTGCATTTATTGTGAATAAAAATAACCGGGCTTCAAAAGCGAAGTTTGTTGAAATTGCATCGAATGATGTCGATGCGATTGGCCGTGTCGATCCGATCATTAACCCTTATGTGATGACCGAAGACCTTGAGGGCTGTGAAATCGAAAAAGGCAAAGACAGCGTTACGCAATATCAAGGCTTCCAAAAAGAAGCGGTAGCAAATCCGATTGTTCGTGAAGGTGATAACTTAGACGCCGACACGCAAATCGTGCAGCTGCAGCCTGCATCAAAAGCCATTAAGCATAAATTGCCGCCGCGTGAATTGGCGGTGATTCGTTTACCTGCCTATGAAGATGTGGCGAATGATCCTGTACTGTATGCACATGCCAACCGTATTTTGCATTTGGAAACCAATCCGGGCAATGCGCGCGCGATGGTGCAAAAGCATGGTGAACGTGATGTTTGGCTGAATGCGCCGCCGATTCCCTTGACTACAGAAGAAATGGATTATGTGTTTGACTTGCCGTATGCACGTCTGCCACATCCTGCGTATGGTGAAGCGCGTTTTCCTGCCTTTGACATGATTAAGTTCTCTGTGAACATTATGCGTGGCTGTTTTGGCGGCTGTACCTTCTGCTCAATTACAGAGCATGAAGGGCGTATCATTCAAAACCGTTCTGAAGAATCGATTTTGCGTGAAGTTGAAAAAATTCGTGATACCGCACCGGGTTTTACTGGGATCATTTCTGACTTAGGCGGTCCAACGGCCAATATGTACCGTTTGGCATGTAAAGATCCTGAGATTGAAAAGAACTGCCGTAAGCCGTCGTGTGTATTCCCAGGTGTATGTCAAAACTTGCACACCGATCATGCGCCTTTAACCCAGTTATACCGTAAAGCACGTTCATTGCCGGGGATTAAAAAGATTCTGATCGGTTCTGGTTTACGCTATGACCTTGCGGTGTTAAACCCAGAATATGTCAAAGAATTGGTGACACATCACGTTGGCGGTTACCTGAAGATTGCGCCAGAACATACCGAAAAAGGTCCATTATCGAAGATGATGAAACCGGGGATCGGGACCTATGACCGTTTCAAACAAATGTTTGATCGTTTCAGTAAGGAAGCAGGGAAAGAGCAGTATCTCATTCCTTACTTTATTGCAGCGCATCCGGGTACGACGGACTATGACATGATGAACTTGGCGATTTGGCTGAAGAAGAATGGTTTCCGTGCCGATCAGGTGCAAACCTTCTATCCATCACCAATGGCGACTGCAACGACCATGTATTACACCGGTAAAAACCCGCTGGCTAAAGTGGCGCGTTATACCGAAAATGTCGATATCGTGAAAGGTGAAAAACGCCGTCGTTTGCATAAAGCCTTCTTGCGTTACCATGATCCAAACAACTGGCCATTGCTGCGTGAAGCGCTCAAAGAAATGGGCCGTCAGGATCTGATTGGTAACTCAAAACAGCATTTGATTCCGACGTATCAACCGGCTGGCAGTGCTGATGGTCAATACCAATCTGCACGTAAAAAGAATTCAAGCATTGCGGGTGATTCACAAAAACGTACAGGCGAACAAGGTAATCGGACTAAGGCTGCTCAATCGCGTCCTTCAAATACCAAGAAGCGTCCTGAGCGCGGTCAAATCTTGACGCAGCATACTGGTCTGCCTCCGCGTGAAACGGGTGATGCGAAAAAACCTTTTGGCGGTCCGAAACCCAAAGGAAAATCGAAGCCTAAATCACGCGCTTAAAATGATTAAATAAAAAAAGACACTTCGGTGTCTTTTTTTATGGGTGTTATGCTCGGCAGCATAAGAAAGTTTGCATTTTTATATGCTGTTACAAGCTCAATGCCATATGTGTGTCGGTTATCTCAATGAAATACGAGCAAAATTTGACAGCTTATCGGAATTGTCTGACAGTGAGAGAAAATGCACTTGCTGTCGTTTTAGCGAATGATCTAAAGTATCTGTATATAGCAATGGATGCTATTACTCTGAACGAAGTGGCATGTGATGTTTAACGCTTTAAGTTTGCAACTTTTTGTCAGTTTAAATACGTATTGTGTGAAAGTTAGAGTTATTTTTTTTAATAGGAAATTAAAAAAATAATACTGGTTGTATACTTCGTCTTCATAAGAAGTATGTCAAAAACCAAAAATATAAGAAATATAAAGGATTATGAGATGACTATATACATAGTAATAGGGAGTATTTTACTCTTCTGTGTGCTCATAATGGCTTGGAAAAGTTTAGAAGGTGATTCTAAGCAACAAGATAGCGCATTGAAACAACGTGCTATTTTCAACATTAATGAGCAATTAACCTACACGCGTTTAAAAGAAATTTTGCCTAAGCATACGATCCTCGCGCATGTGTCTTTTGATGCACTGTTGACCACGAAATATTATCGTACGCGGAACAAGTATCGAAATATGGTGGCGGACTTTGTCGTCTTAGATGAACAGCATCAGATCTTGGCGATCGTCGCTTTAGATGATCCGATGGTGCTAAAACGGATGCAGCAGTCGCAATATCAAGATGCTTTGCTCGCTTTGGCAGGCTATCGGGTCATTCGTTATGATGATGTGCCTGAGTACGTTCAATTACGTGAAGATTTCTTGAATGAGCAGCGTGTACAAGCGCCATTTGTGCCGGTTAATGATCTGAAAAAATATCATTTATATTCAGATTTGGAACGTAAAAAGATCAAAATTATTGGATCTTAGGGATTCAAAGAGCAAATTTTTTTGCAAAAAAAGCATGGCTTTAGACATGCTTTTTTTATTGTTATTCAGGCTTAATGATTATTCAGGCTTAACGGCTACGACGGTTAATTCTACCCGTACACGCGGGTCGTATAATTTGGCTTCAACACAAGTTCTGGGTAATGCTTCAATGTCTGACACCCACGTATCCCATACCTCATTGAATGCGGCATAATCCTGTTCAATATCTTTAAGATAAATGGTCACTGACATAATGTGGCTTTTCTGTACCGGCATCTGCAAGAAATTGATCAATGATCTCAAATGTTTGCTGTGTTTGCCCTTTGATGTCTAAATCAAGGTCTGTTGCCAATTGACCTGCCAAATGGATCAATTGACCAGAAATAGCGATTTCGGAAAAGCGTTTTGAAACATGCAGGCGTTGGATGGTCATGCGGAATATCCTGAAAGCAAAAAGAGCACTTAATCTTGAGTTTTAGGCATTGTAGCTGCAACCAAGGCCGTCAATAAACAGCCAACAGCAAGGTAGATTGCCACATAATGCCATGAACCATCACCCCAAATCACCAAAGCTGCTGCAATCATTGGGGTAAAGCCACCACCGATAATACTGGCCACTTGATAGCCGACACCTGCGCCACTGTAGCGATAGGCGGTACCAAACAAGGAGGTAAAAATCGGTTGGTGTACACTCACCACCATATCATGGGCAATATTGGCAAGGAAAATTGCACCGACAATAATCAGCCAAGTATTTTGAGCATCAAGGGCCATAAAGAATGGAAAAGCTGAAAGCGCACCAATCAATCCACCAAGAACACACATTTTACGATGATCAAATCGATCTGCTAACCACGCAAAGAGGGGAATGCTGAAGCAGCTAATTGCACCAACCATTAAAGTGATATTAAGGAAGAACTGTTTGTCCATGCCCAATTGAGCGGTGGAATAATTCAGTGCAAAGTTCGTCACCAAATACATGGTGAGTAACTCGGTCAAGCGCAGCGAAATAATGTAGAAAAAGGCTTTGGGGTGTTGGCTAATCGCTTGCAGAATCGGTAATTTTTGCGGCGTTTGCTTAGCTTTGACCACATTGTCGACGAATTCTTGAGATTCGTCTTGATCACGTCGGATCCACATTGCGATAGCCAGCAAGACAATACTGGCAATAAAGGGAATTCGCCACGCCCAATCAGCAAAAGCGTCTTCACCCAAAGTGGCAATAATCAAAGACACAGCGCCTGTTGCCAGAACGAGTCCGACGCCATAGCCAATTTGTACACCACTACTGTAAAAGGCTTTTTTGCCTTTCGGGGCATTTTCTACAGCCATCAGGCAGCGCCGCCCCATTCACCACCGACAGCAAAACCCTGTATTGCCCGAAGTGTCACGAGCAGGATCGGGGCCCACCAACCGATGGCCGCAAAATTGGGTAATAAACCGATACCGACAGTCGAAATCCCCATCAGGATGACGGTGAGCACCAACATTTTTTTCCGACCCAGCTTGTCACCAAAATGTCCAAACACAATGCCGCCTAAGGGGCGGAACAAGAAGCCAACGCCAAAGGTCGCTAAAGCAGCAAGTGTGCCCATATTGTTGCCAATACTGGGGAAAAACTGATCTTTGAAAATGAGTGCGGCAACAATGCCATAAAGTAAAAAATCGTACCAATCGACTACGGCACCAATAAAGCTACTTAATGCGGCTTTACGAGCGCGTTGTTCTTGATTTTGTGAAATATTTTGAGGGTTTAGAGCAGATTTTGCAGAAGGCATACAGCGGGGTATTCCATGATTGACAACAGAGTTGCCCTGTAATATTCGGATTTGATCGTCACGCCAATCACAGGACAGCATGCTGAAAGTAAAGGTGATTTTCAGCATCTCAGCGCATACACGGATAATGTAGTGCGCTGATAGAGTACTCTAATTTTAGGCTTTGTGAATAGCAAATTGCTTTAAATTTGTTCTTCTGCCTAAATCTTAAGCAAATACGATCTTCTTGAAGTTTTTAGAGCAGCGAAAGTTGTGTTTCTTGGTTTTGCGCACTTAATTGATAGACACCTACGCCAATCAGACGAAATTGATCGTCCTCAGAAATATGCATTTCATGAAGTAGTTGCTGCAATACCTGCGCAAGGTCTTCACGATGATTCAGTGACGTTTTAAAACTTTTACTGTGCTGTAGCACTTGGAAATTCTTCAGTTTTAATTTGGCCGATACACCGCGCGCGCTTAACTGCTTTTTTTCTAAACTAGACCAAACTTGGTCAATCAGTTTGGGCCAATAGGGCTGACATTGGCTCAGGGTGAGATCATCATCAAAAGTGGTTTCTTTGGAAATTTGCTGACGTTCACGGCTAGATTGAACCGGTCGTTCATCAATCCCTTGAGCATACAGATAAAGTTGTCGTCCATATTTACCGAAATGATGAATCAGAACGGCTTCTTCAATTTGTTGTAAATCACCCAATGTATTGAGTTGCATGGCTTTTAATTTTTCTTGAGTCACTTTTCCCACACCAGGAATTTTTTTCAGTGCCAAGTCATGGATGAAATGCAGAACTTGTGATGGTTTGATAATACAAATGCCATTGGGTTTGTTCCAATCAGAAGCGACTTTAGCCAAAAATTTATTGGGCGCGACACCTGCGGAGGCAGTTAAACCAGTGCTTTGTAAAATCTCTGCCTGAATTCGCATAGCGACTTCGGTGGCGCTCGGAATGTGTTGTAAATTTTCTGTGACGTCCAAATAAGCTTCGTCTAAAGATAGCGGCTCAATCAGCGACGTATAGCGTTGAAAAATGGCATGAATTTGCGCCGAAACGGCACGATATTTTTCAAAATTAGGTTCGATCACCACGACCTGTGGGCAGAGTTTACGGGCCTGAGCCATCGACATTGCAGAACGTAAACCAAACTCACGTGCAGGATAGGACGCGGCACAGATGACTGCACGAGGGTGATGTGAAGACACAACAACAGGAAGCTGCTTGAGTTCTGGACGTTCCCGCAGCTCTACTGATGCAAAGAATGCATCCATGTCGATATGTATGATTTTCCTCATGCCTAGTTAGATCAGTGCCTGAAAATTGAATGTCAGTATCGCACAGTCAATCTAGCGCTTTCCTGAATTTTTTAACTCAAACGACACAGGTTGACTGAGTAAAACCACCTTGGTGTTTTGAGCTGCTGCCGACTGTATCAATAGATTTAGGCTTTGAGGGGTGTCATCGGCAAAACGGGGCAAAAATTCGAGCTCTGGATTCAGTGGTTTGAAAAAATTATCCCAATGAATTGGAATCACGGTGCTGGGTTGAAGAGTCGCTAAGGTTTCTTTGAAATATTGCTGTTGAAACGCTGCCGTTTGCTTGGAAAGCTGAGCGATGCCTAAAAATAAGGTATCGACTTTTAGTTTTTGCAACTGTTTGGGCACAGCACCTGTACTGGCTTTGACTAAACTGTAATGTGGCCCATGTTGGATGAGATAGTCATATGATCCACCTTCTTTAAACTGGCTAAAATGTGCAGGGAGTTGCAGTGGCTGCGAAATTTCTTCCCCCAAATCATCATTAACGGCCGTTGGCGGTGTATGTTGCGAGGGGATGGCAGTAATGGTGAATTTACCGATGTGCATCGGCTGCCAAGCTTGAACTTCGTGTAGTTGTGATTCAGCGATTGGCATGGCCCGTGCGATATTTAAGGTGCTTTTAGAGCCGACAATCATGGTCTTGGGGAGCTGATGGGCCAACGCTGGAATATCAAGCGCATGATCATAATGTGAATGAGTCACGAAAATAGCACGTGTACGTTTTAAGTCGTATTGGTCGATATAGCTTTTTAATAAAAGCTGATCACTTTGAATCTGAGTGAATATGGTCTGACTGAGCGATGGTCGACTAAAGAAGCCATCGATGAGGATTTGCGCTTGACCATCGTCAAAAAGTAAGGTCGAAACACCAAAGAATTTTACGTGATAGGGCGCCGCTGAGTGAGTATCTGTAGTGCTTTGTGTGGGATGTTGATAATGCCACGTTTTAAACGCTGCCAAGGTCCCTGAAGGTTGGATCAAATATGCCAACATCCCGATGGCGAGGACTATAAAGACTGAAAATATAATAAGAAAAATTTTTAAAATACGCATCCTGCGACTCAGTTTTCATGGATTATTTTGTTCGATGTTGTCCTGAGTCGGTGAATAAATCAACGGGGTTTGATCGGGGAAACGCCGTTTTTGTCTAAAAACTCAGTCCATGCCTTGGCATCACCTGAAAATACATTTAAATCGACAGTGGTCGAGATGCCTTGAATTTGTCCTTGATTGGTATGTTGCCAAATCAGCCATTTCGGATTGTTTTTTAGATCGGGTGGGCCTTTATATTCACGGACCCACAGCGGCGTCTGTTTAAACTCGCCTGCTAAGACAATATTATAAAAAGACTTCGAGGTATAAAAAATCGGTTGTTTGCCATAATGGCGGTGCAAGCGATCATGCATATAAGTGATTTCTTTGAGTAACTGCTCTTTGCTGTAGGTGTTAATGCAGTTGGTGTCATATTCCAAATCAATCACGGGAGGAAGGGCATCGGCTTTTTTCGGCACGGAAGCAATAAAATTTTCCGCCTGAATCTTGCCATCACGGCACAGACGGTAAAAATGATAGGCCCCAACTAAAAAGCCGTTTTCCCGTGCTTGTAACCAGTTGTCTTGAAATTTTCGATCTTTAAAATCGCCACCTTCTGTGGCTTTGAGATAAACGAATTGGTATTTTTTAGGTGAAATTTTTGACCATTGAATATCTTTTTGATGATGAGAAACATCAAAACCTTTGACGGGATATTCTTCTGCAGATGCAGGGCGATGCGGCATCACGGCTAAATAACCTAATCCAGCCACCACCATGACGCCGCTGATAGCGCTGAGTGCAATAATCGGGCTGTATTTTTTGAGTGAACTTTTAGAGGTACGTGATTTGGCTTTTTTAGGCATGAAAATGTATCCAGGTATCCCTTTTATCATAACCCTTTAAGGGCTGATCTGTCATAGATTTGCCCGATGACACAGGTTTAGACATCCACATGTTTAGGAATCTGCCAAAAAATCGCTGCGGTAATCAGGTTAATGCAGCCGAGTAAAATCAAGGTGCTATGGAATGCTGTTTCGATTTGTGCAGGACCATAATAGGCCGTAAACACGTTGACTAAAGTCCCTGCCAAAGCCACACCGATACTCATGGATACCATCATAATCATCGACAAGAAACTGTTGCCACTGCTGGCATCTTGTTGGGGTAAATCTTTGAGGGTTAAGGTATTCATCGAAACGAATTGCAGCGAGTTTAAAATACCAAAAATAAAAAAGTGTAAGGCACGTAACCAAGTGGGGGTTTCAGCCGTAGAGAGTGCAAAACTGCAAATACAGGCGCCGACCAAGAAGGTATTTACCAATAACACTTTACGATAGCCAAAGCGTTGAATAATTTGACGAATAATCGGTTTTGATGCCAATGAACCGAGTACCGTCGGTATCATCAATAACCCTGTGATAAATGGCTCAAAGCCAAAAGCCACTTGTAGCATTAAGGGAATCAAAAATGGCATGGCATTGCCGCCAAGGCGGGCAAAGAAGTTGCCGATAATGCCGATAGCATAGATCCGATTTTGAAATAATTTACTGCGAAACAGCGCATTGGCGTGGGTATGTGCATGAAAGGCATAGATCAAACTGGCGATGATGCCTGCAGCGACCAAAAGCAGGCTCCACCATAGCGGAAGATGAGGGCTAGCAAAGTTTTCAATGCCTAACGATAACCCCACCATGGCGACGACCAATAAGAAAAAACCCATAAAGTCGAAGCGTTGTACGCTCGGTTCGGTCACATTGGGCATGGCTTTAAAGGTAATAAGAACCCCTAACAGCCCCATTGGAATGTTTATTAAAAAGATCCAATGCCATGTTGCGACTTCCACCATCCAGCCGCCAAGGGTAGGGCCAATTAAGGGGCCCATTAAACCAGCAAGGCTCATCAGACTCATAGCCGATAAAAACTGTGTCCGAGGAATCACTTTGAGCATCGCCAAACGCCCAACAGGCAGCAGTAATGCGCCACCTATGCCTTGAATTACCCGATAAACCAACAGCTCATTCAGGCTATTGGCCATACCGCAGCCTAGCGATGCTAATGTAAAAATAATGATGGCTGTGAAATAAGTATTTCGTACGCCAAAACGATCGGCCAACCAACCACTTAAGGGAATACACGCCGCAACGGACAAGACATAGGCCACGACCACACTATGCATTTGTAGAGGGTCTTCGCCCAAACTTCTTGCCATCGCTGGGATTGCTGTATTGACGATGGTCGTATCCAGCCCTTGCATAAAAAAGCCAATAGAGACCAATAGCACAAGAAGTCTAAATTCTGGTTGTAAAGCCTGATGCGTTGGTGTGCTATTCATAAGTCAATAAAGCTGAGATTTTTAAACAGTTTAAATGAATATTGCCATTCGGATGTAGTAAAAGCTTTGCATAATTGAGCCAAAAAATTGCAAGAAAAATGCAATGAAAGTTTCATCTCTATGCAACCTAATGTTTATAAATTGGTCATATTTTAATAAAAGACGAATGAAAACATGAAACTACAAGTTTCGGCACTGATGTGATTAAACAAGGCGATGTGGGACCTGAAGATCTGATTTTTATTGCCGCTAAAGATTCGCCCAATGCTCAACCTTTGTTGGTGGTTAGAAATGAAGTGAACGGTAGCACGGCGGTTTATCAGATTAAATTGAAATAATTAAATTTTAAATTTTTGTTTTATTTAAAGTTTTTATTTTGATGTCGAGAAAAACACGGCACAAAATTGTATGAACGCCAGATAAACTGTCATAATGCGCTCAAGTCCTTCATTTATTGGAGGGCTTTTTCTTTATGGCAAAGGTGTTTTGTTTTCATGACAATCGAAATTCTGATGGTCATAGGCTTCTGTCTCGCGGCCTATTCTATTGTCGGTAATGATGTGCCACAGACATTGGGAACCTTTATTTCATCCAATGCGCATCGCCCTTGGTGGCTGTTGTGGATCTATGTCAGCAGTATTCTAGCTATTGTATTGGTTTATGGTTGGTACAGTTCTGGCGTGGGGGATGCATCTTATGGTCGTTTAGAAACGATTCCATTTCCCGCAGAAGGGGTAACGTGGCTCTATATTGTGCCACCGATCTTACTGATCATTTTGACTCGCTACGGGATACCGGTCAGCACCACATTCTTAGTGTTAACAATTTTCTCTCCGAGTAGTCTCGGTTCGATGTTAACCAAGTCGATGATGGGTTACGCGGTTGCTTTTGTTGTCGCGATTATTATTTACCGTTTTGTGATTAAAGGCATTTCGGTTTATTTCAGTAAAACACGTGATGAAACACCCTCGAATATTTGGGTGGGACTACAGTGGGTTTCGACGGCATTTTTATGGAGTCAGTGGCTGATTCAGGATTTGGCCAATATTTTTGTCTACGTCCCTCGTCAGGTGCCGCTGGAGTTCCTGATTTTTGCAATTGTGGTGTTTATCGTACTGCTTGGGATCATTTTGTACCAACGTGGCGGGGCGATTCAGGGCATTATCGACACCAAAACGGGTGTGGCTGATATCCGCTCGGCAACCATTATCGACTTTATGTATGCCTTGATTTTATTGGTGTTCAAAGAGTGGAGTAATATTCCAATGAGTACCACTTGGGTGTTCTTGGGTTTACTCGCAGGACGTGAATTTGCCATGTCCATGCATTTACATGAAGTGAATAAATATCGAACTTCACGAAATGTCAGCAAAGATGCGATGAAGTTGATGCTTGGTTTACTGATGAGTATTTTCTTAGCGACAACCTTGCCATGGTTCTATCGTGTAGTGTCAGGTTAAGTCGACACGATCTTGATTTGAAGTAACATCGAGCAATAAAAAAAGGGGAATACTTTATTCCCCTTTTTGACATCTAAAATACAGTTAGACCACGAAATTTTTTGGGCAATCTAAATTTTTTAGTGCACTAAAGATCTGCTTCGAAGAATTACATACGATCAGTTTGGCACGATGCTGCGGCGGCAAGAAACCTTCAGCGACCGCATGGTCTAATTGTGCAATTAGTGCATCATAGAAGCCATTGACGTTATAAAGCATCATCGGTTTTTGGTGTTGATTCAACTGTCCCCAAGTGGCGATTTCTAAAATTTCTTCGAATGTACCGAGACCACCGGGCAGGGCAACAAAGGCACTTGCACGTTCTGCCATCATGGCTTTACGCTCATGCATACTGCGCACGACGTGTAGTTCAGTCAAATGATTATGTGCAATTTCATAATCCAACATAAACTCAGGAATCACACCCACGGCTTCGCCGCCATGATCGACCACAGCGTCAGCAACTTGACCCATCAGGCCAATACTGGCGCCACCATAGACCAGACCAAAACCATGTTCAGCCAAGCCTTGCGCTAATGCGATGGCTTTTTCTTGATAAATTGGATTGTTACCAGAGCGGGAGCCGCAATACAGTGCGATTAAAGGTTGTGTTGTAGCAGGAGAAGGATTACCACGTTTTTCTGTCATTTTTAATCCGCTATTCATTACGTTTTAATTTTACCTTAGCATGTTATTTTTTATGACACTACATTGGCAGCTAAATATGACAATTTAATGTCATCATTGGGTTTAAATTCTTCCATACTGAGATTGTACTTTGGTAAAAAAGGGTGAATTTTTACCTTAACTTGCTATACTTAAAACTTCATTTTAAGCTAAAGAACCGTCATGGGTAGTGGTTGTTGTCACTCAGCACACATCAAAATATTAGAAAGAACGCCATTAAAAGCGTTTGCGCATGTCCAATGCATATCATCTTCAATTCAGCATGATCCACGTGTGAATAACATTCAGGAGATACAATTATGATCTTTGAATGGATGTCCGACCCATCTGCATGGGTGGGTTTATTGACACTGGTGGTGCTTGAGATTGTTTTAGGTATCGATAACCTGGTATTTATTGCGATTCTTGCGGAAAAATTACCGCCAGAACAGCGTAATACTGCACGGATTGTCGGCTTATTGCTTGCACTGTGTATGCGATTGATCTTACTGGCCTCGATTGCATGGGTGGTGACTCTAACCAACCCACTGTTCCATATTTTCGACCATCCATTTTCCGGTCGAGATCTAATTTTACTGTTTGGTGGGGTGTTCTTGCTATTTAAAGGCACCATGGAACTGCGTGAACGTCTTGAAAACAAGCCTATGCTAAAGGAAGAAAATCCTGTGCATGCGACGTTTTGGATGGTGATTGTGCAGATTGTGGTGCTAGATGCCGTGTTCTCGCTCGATAGCGTGATTACCGCTGTCGGGATGGTGAAACACCTTTCTGTCATGATGATTGCGGTCATTATTGCTGTCGGCATTATGCTGTGGGCATCTAAACCACTGATGAACTTCGTGAACCGTCACCCAACGGTGGTGATTCTGTGCCTGTGTTTCTTGATGATGATCGGTTTCTCGCTCTTAGTCGAAGGCTTTGGTTTCCATATTCCAAAAGGTTACTTATACGCGGCCATTGGTTTCTCTGTCATGATTGAGTTCTTGAACCAAACCATGCGTCATAATCAGGAAAAAATGGTGACAACCACAGACTTACGTTATCGCACAGCCTCAGCTGTGATGCGTATGCTCGGTGGGAAAAATGTTGCAGACAATCAAAATGAAAATGAAGATGTGCTTGCAACACGTGCTTTTGCTGATGAAGTCTTTGATGAAGACAACGGGGTTTACCACAGTGTCATGGTACAAGGGGTACTGGGTTTATCTGAGCGTCCAGTAAAGTCCGTGATGACACCTCGTCCTGAACTGGAATGGATTGATTTAGATGAAGAACCTGAGGCGATTCGTGCTCAATTACTCAGTACCACGCATTCACGTTTAATTGTGGCACATGGTGAGCTTGACAATATTGCGGGTGCGGTACTGACTCATAAAGTCATGAATGACTATATTGAAACAGGCGTACTCGATTTCGAAAAACATCTCCGTGAGCCAGTGGTGGTGCATGAAAATGCTCAAGTTTTGATGGTGATGGAACAGCTACGTCAAGCGCCGTTGCAAATGGCCTTGGTGTTAAACGAATACGGTTCAATTGAAGGGATTGCAACACCGATTGATGTCTTAGAAGCGATTGCTGGTGAGTTCCCTGATGAAGATGAACCAGAGACGGCAGCAGAAAGTCTCGATGATGGTTCATTGTTACTCGATGGCTCAACCGACATTCGTCATGTGTCTTTATTGTTAGGTCGTGACTTGGTGGATGATGCTGAACAGTATTCGACATTGTCCGGATATATCTTATTTCATTTGGGCCGTTTACCAGCCAATGGTGAAAAATTCAAAGCGGATGAACACATCTTTGAAGTGGTCACAATGGATGGCCATAAGATCGAAAAAGTGCATGTCATTCCCATGCCAACTGAAGATTAAGCTGAGGCCAAGAGAACATTCAGCTTAATCTATATAGATCAGTATGGATTCGCATACTGCTGATGAAAATTGTGTGGAAAGATCCGTTAAAATAGCCTGCATTGTCAGGCTATTTTTTTATGGAAACAAACATGTCACAAGTCCAATGTCCATGTGGCAAAGGTGAGTATGCTAGCTGTTGTCAGCCCTTACATACGGGGCGTGAAAATGCACAGAGCGCAGAGCAGTTGATGCGATCACGTTATAGTGCTTTTGCACAGCATGAGATTGATTATATTGTACAAACAACTGCGCTTGGACAGCAGCAAGCTTTGGATGTGAGTGCTATTGCAGCGTGGAGTCAGGCCAATCAATGGTTAAAGCTCGAGGTGGTACAAGCCCAAGAAAAGCTCGATAAAAACCATGCTCAAGTTGAATTTAAAGCGCATTATCACGATGGGCAGCAAGCGCAAGTACATCATGAAATTTCACACTTTGTGAAGTTCGAGCAGCGCTGGTATTTCCTTGATCCGACCACAGAGATGAAAATCACCATGAAGCAGCCGTGTATTTGTGGTTCTGGACGAAAATTTAAACAATGTTGTGCGCAATTTTTATAACATTTGAGCAGATTTAGCTTAGAATAGCGCGCATCTCAACCCTCAGTGGAAGAAGGGCGATGTTACTTACCGTTATTTATATTATCGCAATCACGGCAGAAGCAATGACAGGTGCATTGTCTGCGGGTCGGCGGAGTATGGACTGGTTTGGGGTAACATTGATTGCCTGTGTCACGGCACTGGGGGGCGGTTCGGTTCGTGATGTGCTGCTTGGGCACTATCCACTGACTTGGGTTAAGCATCCAGAATATCTCATGCTGACCTGCTTTGCTGCATTTGTCACCATCCTGATTGCAAAGTGGATGCGTCATCTTCGTAATATCTTCTTGGTTCTCGATGCCCTTGGTCTCATAGGTTTTACCATTATTGGCTGTCAAATTGCTTTAGAAATGGGACATGGTTTTGTCGTCTCTGCGGTAGCAGGGGTGTTAACTGGGGTCTCTGGCGGTATTCTACGAGATATTCTATGTAACGATGTGCCGCTGGTGTTCCGTCGTGAACTTTATGCCAGTATTTCTTTTGTGTCCGTGATTTGTTATTGGCTCTGCATTGAGATTGGCTTATCGCTAGAATTGACCGTCATTGCGACGCTCATTTTCGGTTTCACCTTACGTCTGATCGCCATTTACTTTGGCTTAGAAATGCCTAAATTTATTTATAAAGATGATGATGATCAGTCAGTATCTTCAAAAGATTTGTCGTAGCCGCGTTGCTATAACATCACATTAAAATGCTAAAAAGACGGATCAATGGTCGGTCTTTTGCATGGATCTATACTAAAAAACGCAAAATCATACATCCTGTTGGGAAAGCAGTGTTCATCCTTCCACCAGTTCAGAGATCTTGTTATGGACTTAGTCTCACGTATACAACGCTTACCCATCGGTAAGTTTCACTACACTTTACTTTGGGTTATTGGCCTTGGCTGGATGTTTGATGCCATGGATACGGGGCTCATTTCCTTTATCTTAGCGAAAATGGCTGAAGATTGGGCCATGACACCAAATGATAAAAGTTGGGTAGTCTCGATTGGTTTTGTTGGGATGGCGATTGGCGCAGTATTTTCTGGTGGATTGGCTGATCGCTTCGGCCGAAAAACAGTCTTTGCATGGACATTGGTGATTTATAGCTTAGCCACCGCTGCATGTGCGTTTGCACCTAATCTAACTTGGTTGTTGGTATTTCGTTTTATTGTCGGCCTAGGTTTAGGGGGGCAACTCCCTGTCGCGGTGACTTTGGTCAGTGAATATATTCCGGCGCATGTGCGTGGTCGTTTTATTGTCTTACTAGAAAGTTTTTGGGGACTGGGCTGGTTGGTTGCAGCGTTGGTCTCACGCTTTATTATTCCGGATTTTGGTTGGCATGCGGCTTTCCTGATTGGCGGTATTCCTGCGTTATATGCGATCGTGATTTGGAAAATGGTGCCCGAATCGGTGCCTTATTTGATTAACCGTGGACGTTTTGATGAAGCACATGCATTGGTGAAAAAGATTGAAGCCAAATGTGGTGTAGAAGTTGTTGAAATCTTTGAAGTCAAACCGGTTGCAGAAAAGCACAATATCAGTTTTTCACAGTTGTGGTCAGGGATTTTTGCACGTCGTACTTTAATGCTGTGGCTCATTTGGTTCGGTATCGTCTTTTCTTATTACGGTATTTTTACATGGTTACCAAGTTTATTGGTCAAAGAAGGCTACACCATTGTTCAATCCTTTGAATATGTTTTGGTCATGATTTTGGCACAATTACCGGGTTATATTGCAGCTGCATGGTTGGTCGAAAAATTAGGTCGTAAAGCTACGTTGGCGGGCTTCATTGGGATGTGTGCAATTTCGGCATATTTCTTCGGTCAGTCTGGCAGTGTGACAGAGATTGTGATTTGGGGCTGTTTAATGTCCTTCTTTAATCTCGGTGCTTGGGGCGTACTTTATACCTATACACCAGAACAATACCCGGCCAATATTCGTGCCTTTGGTTCGGGCTGGGCGGGTGCCATTGGTCGGATCGGGGGCATTGCCGCGCCTTTTGCTGTGACACATATGATGGATATGGATCATGGTTTTAGCTATGTCTTTATGATGTTTACAGCAGTCTTAATTGCAGTTGCTGTGGTGATTTTGGTTTTAGGTGAGGAAACCAAAGGCAAAACTTTAGAATCCATTGGTCTATAGAGACTGTTGAATTTTTAGTTGATCATGGTGAATAAAATGGATATTTTTACGCCATAAGACACAATTTGTCGCAGAGTGTTAGATCATCCCCTTGTATAGGGGACACCTGCGACATAGCATAAGAACCCAATAAAGAACGAACAATTTAGGATTACAGGTTGTTATGACAAGCCTTGCGCATCATGCGACAGAAAACCGTTCCGTAGCAGAATTTACCGAACAAGCATATCTCAACTACGCCATGTACGTGATTATGGATCGTGCATTGCCACATATCAGTGATGGTCTAAAACCCGTTCAGCGTCGTATCGTCTATGCGATGAGCGAGCTCGGGTTAAAGCCAACGGGTAAGCCAAAAAAATCTGCACGTACGGTTGGTGATGTACTGGGTAAATACCATCCTCACGGTGACTCAGCTTGTTATGAAGCCATGGTCCTCATGGCGCAGCCGTTTAGTTATCGCTATCCATTTATTGAAGGTCAGGGAAACTGGGGCTCACCAGATGATCCGAAATCCTTCGCAGCGATGCGATATACCGAAGCAAAACTGTCTGCTTATAGTGATTTATTATTGTCTGAGTTAGGACAAGGAACCTGTGATTGGCAGGATAACTTTGATGGTTCGATGAAAGAGCCAGTGAATTTACCGGCACGTGTTCCAAATATTTTACTCAACGGCACAACGGGTATTGCTGTGGGGATGGCAACCGATATTCCACCGCATAACTTACGTGAAGTGGTGAAGGGTACCATCGCCTTAATTCGCAATCCAAACTTAACCGATGAGAAAGTCGCAGAATATATTCCTGCGCCTGATTTGCCGACACGTGCGGAAATTATTACTTCTCCAGAAGAATTACTTAAAATTCAAACCACGGGTCGCGGTAGTTATCGAACTCGTGCGGTATACAGCATTGAGAAAAATGAAATTGTGATTACGGAGTTGCCGTATCAGGTTTCAGGCTCAAAAGTGATCACGCAGATTGCAGATCAAATGCAGGCGAAGAAGTTGCCATTGGTCACGGACTTACGTGATGAGTCAGATCATAAAAATCCAACACGTTTAGTGATCGTCCTGCGCTCGAATCGTATTGATGCTGAATCGGTGATGAGTCATCTATTTGCAACCACTGACTTAGAGTCGAGCTATCGTGTCAATATGAACATGATTGGCGCTGACGGTCGTCCGCAAGTGAAATCGATCCGCCGTATTTTGTTGGAATGGATCGAAATCCGTAAAAATACCGTGACACGTCGTTTGACTTATCATCTGAATAAAATTGAAAAACGGTTACATATACTTGCAGGCTTGATTATTGCCTATCTGAATATTGATGAAGTGATTCGAATTATTCGAGAAGAAGATCAGCCTAAACCGGTGTTGATGACGCATTTTAATATCGATGAAATTCAAGCCGAAGCGATTTTAGAACTTAAGTTACGTCATTTGGCAAAACTTGAAGAAATGGAAATGCGCCGTGAACAAGAAGAATTGGAAGCCAAAGCAGCCATTATTCGTGAACAATTGGCGAACCCTGAATCATTAAAAGCATTGATCATTAATGAACTTAAAGAAGATGCGAAGAAATTTGGTGATGACCGCCGTTCTCCAATTGTGAAACGTGCAGAAGCCCATGCGATTAATGAACAAGATATGCTTCCTGCAGATCCTGTGACTGTGGTGTTGTCTGAAGCGGGTTGGATTCGCTCGGCGAAAGGTCATGAAGTCGATGCTGAGAACTTAAATTTCCGTGCAGGTGACCAATATCTCAGCCATGCGCAAGGTAAATCGAATCAACGTGTGTATGTATTAGATGATGCCGGTCGAAGCTATGCTTTGGGCATCAATACCTTGCCATCTGCGCGTGGTTTAGGTGAGCCTCTGAGTTCTAAACTTGCACCTGCAAGTGGTGTCGGCTTTAAACAAGTGTTTATTGCTGAAGATGAAACAGAAGTCTTGGCGATGAGTAGTAAAGGCTATGGCTTTAAAACCCAAGCCAAAAACCTCGATACCAATGCAAAAGCAGGTAAAGCCTTCCTTACCTTATCTGAAGGCGCGGCGGTCATGAATTTAACGGCGATTGAGAATGCAACACATCTTGCACTCCTCAGTTCTGCGGGGCGTTTGCTGTTGGTTGAACTTGATGAATTACCAGTATTGAATAAGGGTAAAGGTAATAAATTGATACAACTTGAGGCAAAAGATCAAATTGTATCCATGACAACTTTGAATTTAGATGAAATAATTCAAGTGCTTGCAGGAAATCAACAATTAAAGCTTAAAGGCGACGATCTGCAAAAATATGTGGGTAAACGTGCATCGAAAGGCGTGTTGTTACCACGTGGATATCAAAAAGCAAATAAACTGTTCATTCAAAGATAATACTAGCATCCATGGAACGAAATACGTTATATATGCTGTTATTCGTGAAATGGATGCAATATTAAGCACAAACAAGTTAAATAATGACCGCTTAATATTGAAAAAAAACAGTTGGATTATTAAGGATTACGACAGGAGAATTGGGCGTTATGGAAAAGATTTGGTTCGCTGAATACCAAAAGACAGGGATTCCAGAAACTGTAGAATTACCCGCAGAAAATACCTCATTGGTCGATATTTTTGAGCGTAATTTTCAGAAGTTTGGCTCAAGAGATGCCTTTATCTTCATGGATAAAGTCTTAACTTTTAAAGAACTTGATGAAGCAAGCCGTAAATTTGCAACCTATTTGCAAAGTTTAGGTTTGGCACAAGGTTCACGCGTTGCAGTTATGATGCCTAACGTTCTTCAATATCCTGTTGTTGCATTAGGTGTATTCCGTGCTGGACTGGTATTGGTCAACGTGAATCCATTGTATACCTCTCGTGAGCTTGAACATCAATTAAATGACTCTGGTTCAGAGGCATTGGTTATCATTGAAAACTTTGCATCTGTTTACCAAGCGATTATTGGTAAAACCCCAGTAAAACATGTGATCGTGGCATCTGTGGGTGACATGCTTGGTACGCTGAAAGGCACATTGGTTAACTTTGTATTACGTTCAGTACGTAAACAAATTCCAGCTTGGAACATTCCAGGTCATATTCGCTTTAATGCAGCAATGTCTAAAGTGAGTGCAAACAATTACAAACGTCCAAACTTAACTCTAAGTGATACTGCAGTACTTCAATATACTGGTGGTACAACTGGCGTATCTAAAGGCGCAGAATTGACACATCGTAACCTTGTGTCAAACATGTTGCAGTGTGATGGTATTTTCCAAAGTAAATTTGGTCAGCAAGATGGTCAGCCAGATGATCGTATCTTCTGTGCATTACCGCTGTATCACATCTTTGCATTTATGGTGTGTGCACTTTACGGCATGTACAAAGGTCAGGCGAACGTATTGATTCCTAACCCGCGTGACCTACCTGCGGTAATGAAAGAATTACGTAAATACCAACCTTCATTCTTTCCAGCAGTGAACACTTTGTTTAATGCTTTGGTGAACAATGAAGAGTTCAAGCAACTTGACCACAGCAAGCTAAAAATGGCGATGGGTGGTGGTATGGCAGTACTTCCTTCGACTGCAGAAGCGTGGAAGAAAGTTACCGGTACCAATATCATCGAAGGTTATGGCTTATCAGAAACTTCACCTGTTGCAACTGCAAACCCTCCAGCATCAATGGAATTCAGCGGTACGATTGGTATTCCATTGCCACTGACTGAAGTTGCTATTTTAGATGATGATGGCAATGAAGTTGCTCAAGGTGAGCAAGGTGAAATTTCGATTCGTGGTCCTCAAGTCATGAAAGGCTATTGGAACCGTCCAGATGAAACTGCCAAAGTAATGACGGCGGACGGTTTCTTCCGTACTGGTGACATTGGTGTCATGGATCCACGCGGTTATGTGAAGATTGTAGACCGTAAAAAAGACATGATTTTGGTATCAGGCTTCAACGTTTATCCTTCTGAAATTGAAGAAGTTGTTGCAAAACATCCAAAAGTGCTAGAAGTTGCTGCGATTGGTGTTCCTGATGAAAAATCAGGTGAAGTACCTAAATTATTCGTTGTGAAAAAAGATCCATCTTTAACAACTGAAGAAGTTTTGGCATTCGCAAAAGAAAACTTAACTGGCTATAAACGCCCACGTTATGTTGAATTTATGGATGAATTACCAAAATCGAACGTCGGTAAAATTCTACGTAAAGATTTGCGTAAAACCGCATAATACGATGCATAAAAAAAGCGCCTTCGGGCGCTTTTTTTATCGCTTTTAATTTAGATCATTAAAGCTTGCCTTTATTCATCGACCAGCGATCAAAGTAGCGACGTCCTACACCAAAAACACCTAAGAAAATAAACATCGCGCCGAACTGACGACTAAAGCCAGATTGGTTATAGCTGCCATAGGTTAAAATATTGTCGACTAAACAATATAGTGCAATGACAATGACCCAATGCCAAAGGGGAAGTTGCTTGATGGAAACTGCATAGAATGCAATCCACATGATGACAAAGCTGAAAACAGTCGACCATACATTTAAGTTGGCACAGATCACAGCAAGTAAAAATGCAGTCACAGGAATGACAATTTTTAAAACACGATCGACGCGAAGCTGATGGCGTTTTTGCTCTTCAAGAACTTCAAATAATTGATCTTGATCAGAAGTACTCATAGAGGATCCTTTCATCTGCCGATTATAAAAACACTATATTTAACAAAAATTATTCACGAAATGCCATGTTATTATAGCAGCCATAAAAATCTTCCTGAGAAAAAACACATGCACAGCATCAGTGGGATCATCTATCTCATTTTGGCCGCTTGTTTATTGCCATATGTATTTACATTTATTGCGAAGCGAGCTGCAGGTTTTAAGTCGAGTGATAATCAAAATCCACGTGAAGTTTTAGCGCGCTCTACAGGATTGGCGAGCCGCGCACATGCAGTGCAGCAAAATAGTTTTGAAAGTTTACCTTTATTTATTGCGGCTATATTAATGGCTGAATACATGGTGATTCATCAGCAATACATCATGACCTTTGGGATTGCCTATCTCGTTTTACGTGTTATTTATGGGCTATGTTATTTAGCCAATTGGGCAACTTTACGTTCAATCATTTGGACCTTGTCGATGTTATGCCCGATTTGCCTGATGTTATTGGTTATTAAATTAAGCTAAATGTTCTGCTTGATGATTAAATTATCAGCATGATCGCTAAAATCACAAAAAAAGCGATAAAACCGTTATAATTGTGCCGGATTAAAAGATTTAACTTTGTTTAAAGAGTGATGCTATGAGCTACAGCAATATCCCAGCGGGTAAAGATGCACCAAACGACATCTATGTCATTATTGAAATTCCTGCAAATGCAGCACCAATCAAATACGAAATCGATAAAGATTCTGATGCGTTATTTGTAGACCGTTTCATGGGTACTGCAATGTTCTACCCAGCGAACTATGGTTATGTTCCAAATACATTATCTTTGGATGGTGACCCACTAGACGTACTTGTGGTAACTCCACATCCAGTAGAGCCAGGTTCTGTAATTCGTTGCCGTCCTGTTGGTAAATTGAACATGGAAGATGACGGTGGTGTTGACGCAAAACTCGTTGCTGTTCCACACGACAAATTGACTCCGCTCTATAAAGATGTTCAAGAATATACAGATCTTCCTGCATTATTGATCAATCAAATTGAACATTTCTTCCAACACTACAAAGACTTAGAGCCTGGTAAGTGGGTTAAGTTAAGTGGTTGGGAAGGTGCTGATGTTGCTAAACAAGAAGTACTTAGCTCAATTGAAGCTTACAAAGCTGCGAACAAATAATATTGTTTTAAGCTGAGTATCGTTTTTATATAAAATCGATGCTCATAAAAAAACCTGCACAGTGTGCAGGTTTTTTTTCGCTATCTTAGAGTAGCTGCAAAATTAAAATAATTTCACAGGGATGTCTAAGAATACACGTAATTCATTGGTGTCAGCCATATATACGTCATTGTATGCTTGGTCTGCACGGTAGTGTGAATAACGTAAACGAAGGCTGGCATCTTTAGCAAAACCTGATTGAACAGTATATTTCACTTGGTTAAAGAATTCGCTTTCTTTAGCATCGTCTGATGTCTCTACACCATTTTTAATAGTTTTGATATCCCAACCGTATACATAAGCAGTCGTCCAATTTAAACCTGGCACGCCGTAATCAGCAAAGTTTAAGTTGTATTGAACTTGTGCCGATTTCTCATGGTTACCAATAAAGTCAGAAAGGTAAGAGTTGGCTACATAAATAGATTGCGCACCGTCAGCATTGCTACCATAGTCATAACCTGTGTTACCAGTGTTTTGTTGGTAAGCCAGCATGACTGAGTGAGCGCCTTGATTTAATGTACCTGCCAATGACCATAGATTATTGCTTCGGCCATCTACATTTGTAGCACCAAGTGATGAAGAAGAGGTTGAAGCTGCTTTGTCCCATTCTGTGTGATAACCACTAAAGTCTAAATTTAAAGAGCGTTTTTCAGCTAACGGAATAGTGTAATTAGCATTAATGTAATGACGATCCAACGCATTTTTGCTGTCTAAGCCATAGTAAGATGCATTAAGTTGGTCGTTAAACTTATATTTTGCACCCCAAACCACAGCACGATCTAGATCGTTACCGTCAGAATTAATTTGGTCTGAATATTGGTTTTTAGTGAATTTACCAGCAACCAATTCTAGATTTTCAATTTCACGGCTTTTCGCAAGAACACCAGTGAAATATTCTGGAACCATACGTGCTGTATTAGACGCAAGTACAGGAAGATCTAGAACTTGGGTGCCGTATTCAACAGTAGTATTTGATACTCGAGCTTTAACACTTGCGCCACCACGTGCCCAGTGATCATACGCTGAGCCGTCGTTATGTTGTGGAATCATGCCATTACCAGCATGTTTGTTTTCACCGATTTTAAATGAACCATCGCCGACAACATTGGCACCAAAGCCAACAACACCTTGAGTGAAGCCTGACTCTAATTTCACAATTGCTGATTGTGCAAAAGAACTTGTATCGTCACCGCGATTTACATCTTGTTTATCGCGTTTGATGTAACCTGTACGAAACAATACAGAGCCTTCGGCATCTTCCACAAAGCCTTTAGATTCACTTTGTTCGCTAGCAAAAGCAGTAGAAATAAGAGCAGCGTTTACTAATACTGCAAGTGTTAGTTGTTGAGCTTTAAGCATTGGGAGAGAGCCTCATGCAAATTTGGTTAATATGTAGTGCGATTGTATATTTTTTCTTAAAAAAATCACTATTTTTAATGCGCTTATTACACTAAAGTTAGAAAACATTCAGATCATCGGTCAATCTGTAATAAGCAAATATTTCGTATGTTATTGTTGTTTAACAAATAGTTTATTTAAATTGAATATATATTAAGCTAAAGAGAAGTTTATTCATTGCTTATCATAAAAAAATATAAAAAATGGTAAAAACTTTCATTTAACTTGCTGATTTATCATCACTCTTTGCGACAAATTGTGCCGAATCTAAATTCGTATTTTGATCAAAAAGTATATCAATGGTTGAGGTGCATGGCATCACTGTTCAGGCACAGTAAGCACCGTTGGCGTGTTTTTTGTAAATAGAGAATGACTTTTAGCGAAGTCGTCAGAAATTTTTCCTTAAAAAAACAGTTCAATAAAAGATGATAATATTCGTGATAAATACATATAAATGAATGCATTAAATCATTGTTAAAGACTAGAACAAGATAAAAGATATTTTATGAATCAAAAGCTTGGTTTTTACTGTTTTATATAATCTTACCTTTGTTTTTAAATGATTTAATTTATCAAAATAAGAAAAAAGGGGCTATACAGTGCGGTAAAATCGATTAAAATCGGCGCTAAATTTTACTCAACCCAATCCACGATCGATCCGATGTGGGGACTAAACATGATTCAATTTTATAAAAAAGCAATTTTAAGTATTTTAGTGACCCTAGCTACAGCCCCTGCATTTGCAGAACAAACTGAACAAGTCACAACAGCACAAGGGAATTGGTCTGGAAGTTTGGGCGTGGTAAACAAATATGTGTACCGTGCGAGTGAAGAAAATGATCAAGCTGCATTACAAGCCGGACTGGAATATGCACACAACAGTGGGCTGTTCGCGGGCTATTGGGGTTCTACACTCAACTATGACCCTACGGACGACAGTCAGTCACATGGTTTTGAACATGATTTCTATGTCGGATATGGACGTGAACTGAATGAAGATTGGAGCTATAAGTCACAAGTGATGGCTTATGTCTATCAAGGTGGCGGTTCAGTTTATAACGATGACCGCTCTGAAAAGCGTCGCACAACGGGCGTCGAATTTATTCAGGACATAAGTTATAAAGATTTAACTGCAAGCATGGCTGTATTGTTGTCTGATGTTAATTATGGCAATGCAGGAGATGTATATCTGAATGCTGCTTATAGCTATGCATTACCTTATGATGTTTCATTAAATTCATCGCTTGGTGTTTCTGTTTTTAATGACAGTCGTGATGACAGCCTATTAACAACCACAGAAGATGTGGTGTTCACTGAAGCACGTTTAGGCTTGAGTAAATCGATTGCTGATACTGGATTTGAAATTGCTGCTGACTATGTATGGGGCGGTAAAGATCGTGAAGGCGAGCAATTAGATGATAACGTTGTGGTTGGATTGACCTATTCTTTCTAACATTAACGAGTTGACCTTATTGGGTCATATTCTTGAAAGTGCATAATGGTGATTGTGCACTTTTTTTATGCATTTTTGAGATCGGTGTTGAAAAAATATACTCAAAAAAGCGCATTTTTAAAATCCTGTTACATCTATCAACCTGAAGATTTAAATAATCTAAATAGATGAAAATCTGCATTCTAAAATAAATTAAAGAGAAAAAAGGCCAAATAGGATAATTAAAAAATAATAAATAAAAACAGTAATATATTGGTTTTTCATAAATCAAAATGGTGACTTTTATAAAAAAAATATGCGCTTATTTTTAAACATGGCACAGCGCTTGCTAATACCTCATTGAGTTCAACGAAATAACCAAAAAATACGTCGTCGCACGATGTGGGGGAACAAACCATGAAATTTGCACTTAAAGCTTTATCAATCGCTGTACTAGGACCAGCATCGACATTTACTTTTGCTGAAGCGCCAGCTTCTGAGCATTCTATATCCGGAAATATCGGCGTACTGTCTAGCTATAATTTACGTGGTATTACCAATGTGCCTGAAAATAGCGGCGCAACTATTCAAGGTGGTTTGGACTATAGCCATGCGTCAGGCTTCTATGCAGGTTACTGGGGTTCAACCTTAGATTATGCACTTGGTGAAGAAGGTCGTGATTCTTTTGAACATGACTTTTATGCAGGTTATAACGGCAAAATTACTGAAGATTTAGGTTATACCGTCGGTGGTACGTATTATTACTACTATGAATCGGATGTTGATTCAGATGGTTTCGAAACACTTTTAGGTTTGAACTACAAAGACTTTAGCGTATCTGCGCAAACCTTAACGCAAAATACGACTTGGGGTAACAAGGGCGATACGTATATCTTAGGTAGCTACAGCTATGCATTGCCAAAAGATTTCACGCTAAATACTTCATTGGGTCTATATGCATATGGTGATGATGACGAATTTGTAGAAACCACTGAAGACTTTGGCTTCCGTCATTTTACAGCAGGTTTAAGTCATCCATTGGGTGACACTGGTGCGAGCGTAAATATGGATTATATTGTGGGTGGTTATGACCGTCTGGATGAAAAACAAAAGAATAAAGTCGTATTTGGCTTAAAATACGAATTCTAATGTTAAAAAGCATTAAAAATGGCGACCTAGGGTCGCCATTTGTTTAAGCATTGAGCTGGCTTCGATAGGACAGTGCTTCAGAAACGTGCTGAGCTTGAATATGTTCACTTTGAGCCAAGTCGGCAATGGTTCTGGCAACACGTAATACCCGATGATAAGCACGTGCAGATAAATTCATTCGCTGCTGGGCTAACTGTAAAATATTCTGTGCAGTAGCATCCAAAACCGCCTGTTGCTCCAATTGCGTCGGCGTGAGCGCCATATTGGATTTTTGCTGACGCTCTATTTGTAACTCATAAGCTTGTATAACACGATGCCTAACCGCGCTTGAACTTTCAACCTCTTGCGAACTTTGTAATTCATGCGCTGCCAGTGGCGGGACATCTATATGTAAGTCAATACGATCTAATAATGGACCTGAAATACGGTTTTGATAGCGTTTAATACTTTCAGCACTACATTGACAGCGGCTGTCTTGGTTAAAAGCATAGCCACATGGACAAGGATTCATCGCCGCAATCAGTTGAAAATTTGCAGGGAAGGTGATTTGACGAGAAGCCCGTGAAATCACAATTTCTTTGGATTCGAGTGGTTGCCGTAACACCTCCAAAACCTTTCGATCAAATTCAGGCAGCTCATCTAAAAATAAAACTCCTAAATGTGCCAAGGTGATTTCACCCGGTTTAGGATTTGATCCTCCACCGACGAGGGCAATCGCAGATGCGGTATGGTGTGGCGCACGAAATGGACGCTGCCCAAAATGATGATTTGCACCTGCAATGGAATAAATACTCGCGACTTGCAAATTTTCTTGCATATCTAAGGGGGGAAGAATACTGGGCAAACGCGAGGCGAGTAGCGTTTTGCCTGTGCCCGGTGGACCCCGAAATAGTAGAGAATGACCGCCAGCCGCTGCAATTTCTAAAGCACGACGTGGTCTGAGTTGACCTTTCACATCAGATAAATCAAAAGGGTAACTGAGTTGATTGGCTGACGATGTCGAGGGATGGCTACTGATTAAGGCTGAACGACTTAAATGTTCACACACATCCTTAAGATGCTGCGCAGGAAAGACTTGGAACTCCGGCAGTTGCGCCGCTTCATCGGCATTGAGTGCAGGTAGAATTAGATGATGCCCGATATGCTGACAGGCAATGGCTATGCTTAAGATGCCACTGACAGGTCGTAAATAACCATCAAGTGCCAATTCGCCAATAAATTCAAAACCATCTGCTGCATTTTCAGGAAGTTGTCCCGACGCGATCAGAATCCCTAAAGCAATGGCCAGATCTAAACGTGAACCATCTTTGGGTAAATCTGCGGGTGCAAGATTAATGGTCAGACGTTTGGTCGGAAACTGAAAGCCGCTATTAATAATCGCAGAGCGGACACGGTCTTTACTTTCACGGACGGCGCCTCAGGGAGGCCAACAATGGTCAATGAAGGCAGACCTTGGCTGACATGAACTTCAACTTCAATTTGGGGTGCATTTAAGCCGAGCAAACCCCGAGTATAGATTTTGGCAAAAGACATATTATTGTTCCGTTATGGTGCATTATTTTTAATCGTTATGCGTCTTTTGTTGCACTAAAAAGGTGCTTATTTTTTGTTCTGAATTTTTTGTTCGAGTTCTTCGACGTGTTTCAACAATTCATTTAAACGTAAATTGGCATTATTCAGTGCAGTACGTTGGCGTTCGATTTCTTCTTTCGACACGAGATCCATTTTGCTCACAGCTTCATTGAGTAAGCTGCGAAGATTATGTTCGACGTCTTTTTTCGGCTGATCGATTTGTTCTAATATCGCTTGTAATAAGGTTTCAATCATTGTTTAGACCATCCTCAGTGAATTGGTTGCAGCAGTTTAACATCGCCACATTCATGACCATAGTGCTTTCATTTAAATATGCGTTTAATCGATCAGTAAAATCGTAATTCTTCTAGTAAAAACGTCTATTTTTATAAGCATACGCAAGATTATCCGTATAAAATAGGTTATAAAGAAATCTCATGCTGAGCTGACTATTTTCCCCCGACTGTAGTCATATTGGCATGAAAATTGAACATAAAACCTTACAGGTGAAATAAGCCGAAGGAAAACAAAACATGAAGCTCGTAACTGCAATTGTAAAACCTTTTAAATTAGATGACGTGCGTGAAGCACTCTCTGAAAATGGTGTTCAAGGGATCACTGTCACTGAAGTTAAAGGCTTCGGTCGCCAGAAAGGTCACACTGAACTTTATCGTGGTGCTGAATATGTGGTTGATTTCTTACCAAAAGTAAAAATCGAAATCGCAATCAGTGATGAAATGGTCGATACCGTAATTGAATCAATTACTCGTGTTGCAAGCACAGGAAAAATTGGCGACGGTAAAATTTTTGTAAGCAATCTGGAACAAGTCATCCGTATCCGTACTGGTGAAACAGGTGCAGATGCCGTTTAAAAAATTGGCATGAAGTTTGCTGAGTAGCTAATAACTCAGAAAATCAGGTCGGGGGATACGAATGAAAAAGATGCTAATTGCACTCGGCTTGTCCAGTGCACTTTTAGGTGGTTCTGTTGCGTGGGCTGAAGAAAGCGCAACAGCACCTACAGAAGAAGTCACAGTAGTTGATACTGCAAATACAACAACGCTAAATACAACAGAAGCTGCAGTTCCAGTTGAAGCAGCGCCAGCACCTGCAGAAGAAGAGCCTAAGCTCGATACAGGTGATACAGCATGGATTTTAGTGTCCACTGCACTTGTGTTACTCATGACAATTCCCGGTTTAGCATTATTTTACGGCGGTATGGTTCGTAAGAAAAATGTACTCAGCACCATGGCACACAGTTTCGTTGCGGCAGGTGTCGTAAGCTTAACGTGGGTGATTGTGGGTTATACCTTAGCATTTGGTGAAGGTAATGCCTTTGTCGGTAGCTTAGACAAATTTATGTTATCGGGCATCACCACAGAAGCCTTGTCCGGTACGATTCCAGAGATTCTTTTTGTTATTTTCCAAATGACATTTGCCATCATTACCGTTGCCATTATTAGCGGTTCGATTGCAGAACGTATGAAATTCGGTGCTTTCGTTGCTTTCATCGCAATTTGGAGCGTCGTGGTTTATGCACCAATTACCCACTGGGTATGGGGCGGTGGTTGGTTAGGTAACGACGGTGCGCTTGATTTTGCGGGTGGTACGGTTGTTCACATCAACTCAGGTGTTGCGGGTCTTGTTGCAGCGTACATGCTTGGTAAACGTATGGGGCTTGGCCGTGAATCAATGGCGCCACATAACCTAACTTTAACCGTCATCGGTGCAAGCCTTGTATGGGTAGGTTGGTTCGGTTTCAATGGTGGTTCTGCACTAGGTGCAAATGGTTCCGCTGGTTATGCATTGGTGGTAACACAAGTTGCAGCAGCAGCAGCAGCAGTGGCATGGTTAATTACTGAAAAAGTGGTTCGTGGTAAAGCGTCTGTCTTGGGTGGTGCTTCTGGTGCGGTAGCAGGTCTTGTGGTGATTACACCTGCGGCAGGTTTCGTAACAGTTGGTGGCGCTTTAGCGATGGGTCTGATCGGTGGTGTGGTTTGCTTCTGGGGTATTACTGCGCTGAAACGTGCGTTGAAAGCGGATGACTCTTTGGATGCGTTTGGTCTACATGGTGTCGGTGGTATCGTGGGTGCGATCCTTACAGCATTCTTTGCCAGCGAATTCATCATGGGTGATAAAGCACCGAGCAACTTAATGCATCAATTATGGGTTCAAGTCGAAGGTGTACTAGCGACTATTGCTTACTCAGCTGTGATGACATTCATTATCTTGAAAGTGATTGATCTAGTGATTGGCATCCGTGTTGAAGCTGATGACGAACGAATGGGTCTAGACTTAAGTCAACATGGCGAACGTGTAGAATAATAAGATCATAGTAAATCAATATATTGTGTAAAACAGCCCGAAAGGGCTGTTTTTTTTCCATATCTAGCGTAAAGCTCTACAAATTTTAAAATTTTTGCTACACTCTAAATCCATTCGGATTTGTTCAATTTAACCGCTATGCATTGTCCATTTTGCAACGCTGAAGACAGTAAAGTGATTGACTCACGTCTTGCTGCTGAAGGCTGTCAGATACGCCGCCGCCGTGAATGTATTAGTTGCGGTGAACGTTTTACAACTTTTGAAAGCTATGAAGTGGTGATGCCGCGTGTCATCAAGTCTGATTCAAAGAGCGAACCTTTTGATGAAGCCAAGCTCCGCCGCTCGCTGATGCATGCCTTGCAAAAGCGTCCAGTAACGCAAGAGCAAATTGAAACGGTACTCAGTGATATTCAATTGCAAATTCGCCGTTTGGGTGAACGTGACGTGAAATCACGCACCATTGGTGAAATTGTCATGCAGTCTTTGTTTGCTTTAGATCATGTGGCTTATGTGCGTTTTGCTTCTGTGTATCAAGACTTCCAAGATGTAGAAGCTTTTCGTCGTCAAATTGAACAAATGCAGCAGCGTGAGCACTAATGCACATCTGCTTCCATTTTTATCATGAGTGATTACATGTCTGAGTTAGATCAAGTGACGTTGCAGCAGCATCAACAGTGGATGCGGCGTGCAATTGCATTGGCACAGCAGGGGCAATACAGCACGCGTCCTAACCCCAATGTAGGCTGTGTGATTGTCAAAGACGGTCAATTGGTTGGTGAAGGCTTTCATCCAAAAGCGGGTCAGCCGCATGCAGAAGTCTTTGCAATGCGTGATGCAGGTGAGGCCGCACGTGGCGCAACCGCTTATGTGACTTTAGAGCCATGCGCACACTATGGACGTACGCCACCTTGTGCCAAAGGCTTGGTAGAAGCAGGTGTTGCTCAAGTCATTGTGGCCTGTCCCGATCCCAATCCATTGGTTGCGGGTAAAGGTGTACAAATCCTACGTGATGCTGGCATTGAAGTGATTACGGGTATTTGTGAAGCAGAAGCACATCAATTGAACTCGGGCTTTTTAAAAGCCATGGCGACGGGCATGCCTTATGTCCGCCTCAAAGTCGCATCGAGCCTTGATGGGCGAACAGCCATGGCTTCAGGTGAGTCTAAGTGGATTACGGGTGCAATGGCGCGACAAGATGTACAGCATTGGCGTGCGATATCAGGTGCTGTGATTACTGGGATTCAAACAGTATTAGCCGATGATTGCTTACTCAACGTACGTCAACTCGATGATGCTGTTGATATGCAAAGCGTGGTTCAGCCGAAACGTATCGTGCTAGATCGCCAAGGCCGCTTGCCATTAAGCGCAAAAATATTGCAGCAACCTGAAACCGTGATGGTCATGGGGCCATATCGTCAGGAACTTGCTGACTTGGGCGTGGTACAATTTGAAATTCAGCCTTTGGCCGATCTGTTAGCAGCATGCGTTCAACAGTTCCAAATTTATGATGTACTTGTGGAAGCCGGTGCGACACTTTCGACCGCTTTCTTACAAGAACATTTGATCGATGAAATGATCAGTTATGTTGCACCGACCTTGTTGGGTCAGTCAGCACGTGCGATGTTTAATGCGGAATTTGACCGCATGGCAGAGCAGCTTCGATTTAAGCTGAAAGATGTCACTCAATTGGGTGATGACATTCGCTTAAGGTTAATCCCTTCTCAAGAGACGCTATGAATTCAGAGTCTACGGTTTATCACAAACGTCGTCATGCGGCTCGTACCACAGACGAATATCTTTTCCATCAATTGGTTCCTTATTTGGGAAACAAACGCCGTCTATTACATCTGATTTTAGAAGCACTTGAGCAAACGGGAACCTTAAAACGCGAAGATGGTCGTGCGCCGATATTTGCTGACTTTTTTGCAGGTTCGGGTGTGGTATCACGGTTGGCTCGTCAAAACGGCTATCGTGTTATTGCCAATGACTGGGAACCCTACAGCCATGCTTTGAACAGCGCGATTCTCTCTTGTGTTGAAGCACCGGCGTTTAAAGAGTTGGGTGGCTATCAGAAAGCCATTGATTATCTGAACCGTTTGCCAGAAGTGAAAGGTTGGGTGACCCATAACTTGTGTCCACGTAATGATGAAATCTACGATCCGGCACGTGACCGTTTATTCTTTAAACGCCGTAACGGTATGCGTATCGATGCGATTCGTCAGCAAATTGCAACTTGGCAAGCTCAAGGCGCGATTGATGATGTGGAAATGAGTGCTTTATTAGCGCCGTTATTGTATTCAGCAAGTTTTGTCAGTAATACCAGCGGTGTATTTAAAAGCTTCCATCATGGTTGGGGTGGTAAAACCCAAGCGGCCTTGGATCGTATCGGTTCTTTGTTATGGCTGACCCCAAGTCGTTTTTGTGAAATTGGTGATCCGAAAAAACCCGCCGCTGAAATGTGGTGTGTCGACGCACAGCATTTGGCCAATCAGATGAGCGGCTTTGAAGTAGATGTGGCTTATCTCGATCCACCATATAACCAACACGCTTATAGCAGCAACTACCATGTATTGAATGCTTTAACGTTATGGGATCAGGTGGATTTACCGACACCAGACACCAAAGGCTTTAAGAGCGGAATCGACCGTGCATGGCGTAAAGAACGTCCAAGTCCATATAATTCTTCGAAGCATGCGAAAGAAGCTTATGAAAAATTATTAGAAACCATCAATGCACGTTACATCCTGACGAGCTATTCAACCGATGGTAATATCAGCGCCACAGATTTGTTACAAGCCAATTTAAAACGTGGCAGAGTAAGCTTATTGACGCAAGATGTACCACGTTACCGCGTGAGTAAGCAGCGTCAGTCTGAACGTGCACGCGTACTAGAGTTTATTGTCATCACGGATACGCATGCCAAATCAGGTCCACCAATCCGTCAGTTGTTGAGTCAATTGCACCATTTTGCAGAATTAGGTGGTGTCGATACCTCTGGCGTGAGCACGCAACTTGATTTGTGGTAAAAATCATCGCCCCATATTTTTCAGGGATTGAACATGTTTACAGGCATTATTGAAAGTCTAGGTAAAGTTGAAAGCATTCAAAACGTGGGCGGCGATGTCCGCTTGCGTATCCAGACAGATTTAGACATGTCGGATGTGCATTTGGGGGACTCGATTGCCACCAATGGCATTTGCTTAACCGTGATCGACTTTGGCAGCAATTGGTATGCAGCCGATGTTTCACGTGAAAGTTTAAATCGGACCACTTTGGAACACTGGAAAGCAGGGCAGGCTGTGAATGTGGAAAAAGCCATGTTGCCGACCACGCGTTTTGGTGGACATATTGTCAGTGGTCATGTCGATGCAGTAGGTGAAATCACTCAAGTTCGTTCAGATGCGCGTTCAATTTATTTTGAAGTGACCGCACCGAAAGAAATTGCACGCTATTTAGCAGAAAAAGGCTCTGTGACCGTAGACGGTATTAGCCTGACGATTAACCATTTACGTGGCAATGTGCTGAGCTTAAATTTAATTCCGCATACGGCGGAACGAACCAATATTGGCACATGGAAGGCTGGGGCTAAAGTGAACTTAGAAGTAGATGTTTTAGCACGTTATATTGAGCGTTTATTGCTCGGCGATAAAGCCGCTGAGACCACAGCGCAATCGAAAATTAGCTTAGATTTTCTCGCTGAAAATGGCTTCTTGAAATAAGTTGATACCGAAGAAAACCAAACAGTCTGATTGAAAAATTAGACTGTTTTTTTATTTTTGGTGATAATGCGTCGCGGAATGACATATATGATGAATAATCAGACAGGTGATAATGATTGATTTCTTACTGAATCTGGAACAGTGGTTACCCATGTTATTGGAAAATTATGGTGTGTGGATTTATGCCATTTTATTTCTGGTGATATTTTCAGAAACGGGTTCAGTATTTATGTTCTTCCTGCCGGGAGACAGCCTATTGCTTGCCATCGGCGCATTATGCTCAACGACGGAAGTGGTGCATTTACACACCATGGGGCTGATGTTATTTGTCGCATCAGTCTTGGGCTACTGCGTCAATTACTACACGGGCAGCGTGCTAGGCATTAAGTACTTTAATAAGCACACACGTTACTTTAAGCCCGAATATATGGTCAAAACCAATAAATATTTTATGAAGCATGGTGGTAAAACGATTTTAGTCGCACGCTTTGTACCCTTTGTACGTTCTTTTGCGCCTTTTGCTGCTGGATCTGCACGCATGAACCTTGGCACATTTATGTTCTATAACGTGCTAGGTGGTTTCATCTGGATTGGATTATTACTCGGTATCGGTTATTTCCTAGGACATACCGTTTCTGCAGTTGCAGATTTGGTCTAAGCCAAACTTAGACATAAAAAAAGCCCACAGTTGTGGGCTTTTTTTATGGAGTAGATGACCACTTAGTGTTTTGTAACGGTCACTACATCAAGGGTTTGAAAAATCGAGCTCTGGGGCAGTTGCTGAATGCTAAAACCACCTTTTTCTGATTCACGGCTGAGATACACCGAAATACTGTGAAAGTCTGAATGACTCAGCCAAAGATCTTTGGCACGAATGTCCCATTGTTCTCCAGCAGATAGAGAGGATATTTTCTGGGTAATCTGGTGAATGATGTCCATATTGAATTCCCATCTGGATGCATGATTATATTTTTAGGATGCCTGAAGCATTGTATTTTGAGGGACAATGCTTCAGTCATATGAACATCATGTTGCAAATACATGTCAGTTTAATGACAGTGACCAGATTTCGATGCACAGCTTAAGATGCTTGGGACGATGTAGATTCTGTCGAAAAATTGGAGTTTTCTAAGATATAGTCAATTTCTTCTTGTGCGGCAGCTTTCAATTTTGTACGAAAATCACTGACGGCTATTTCGATTTGCGTTTCTGCCTCAAGTTCCAAACGCACGCGTACACTTTCTAGTTCTGACAACATCTGTCCTTCGCTCACCGATAAGCTTTGACTTAATCTCGCTAAACCCGTTTCAGGGTTTTTATGATAGCGAGCGGCATAGTGTTGTACTTCACGATCAAGATTATGCTGCATCATGGTGAGTGCTTGTGTCTGTGCGGCAAAGCGTAACTCTTCGTCGCGTCTCAGTTGTTCTGCATAGGCTTGTTCAGCTTCACGTTTTTCTTCTAAGGCTTTTTCTAAAGCCAATTGTTTGCGAATACGAGCATCTTCAATCAGCTGTGCTTTCAAATCTGCATAAGCAGACTCAATTTTGTCAAAAGACACTTGCTGTTGCTGTTGGTCATTGACCAGCCATTGTTGAATGTCTGTCCTGGGATTGAGTACATCGCAAACGCGACCAAGGTCATCAATAAAGGTCTGACGAATAGCTTCAGGTACTTTTAACCAGCGCTGTTTAAAGTCTGGACCGACATTCAATGCCATGGTGCATCTCCTTGCAAATAGGGTAAAACCAATATCACGTTAAAGTTTATGGGTCTGCGGTTGAACGCCCAAACGTCGATATTGTTTATATTTTTCACGCCCGATAATTTTAGCGGGTTCGTTATTTTCAATAATTTCGATAATGTGACTAAAACTTGCGAACTGTTCAAGTGCTTGATCGTTAAAATTAAACACAATCCAGTCGGCTTGCTCAGGCAATTGGGCAGAAATACAGACAGTTGCCTCGGGTTGATCGATACCATGGGGAATGAAACCTGTGTGATCGAAACTCCACAGGCGTTCATCAAGTTGTTGCTGTAAGTCTGGGTCAGCACAATGTAGCCAAATACGTACAGGCTGACGCAGGATCTTACGGCATAAACGACAAGTGCTTTCGACTTGTCGTTCAGGACTTTTTTCAAATAAATAAAAGCTAACTTTAGCCATTCGCTTGAGCACGATTCGCTAAAAATTGCATTAATAATGGCACAGGACGACCTGTTGCGCCTTTATTTGCACCTGAGTTCCATGCAGTACCAGCAATGTCTAAATGCGCCCAACGATATTCACGCGTGAAGCGTTGAAGGAAACATGCAGCTGTTACAGAACCTGCTTTGGGACCACCAATGTTGGCAATATCTGCAAATGGAGAATCAAGTTGTTCTTGATAATCTTCAATCACGGGCATACGCCATACGCGGTCAAAGCTGTGTTGACCCGCAGCAGTCAATTCAGCCGCAAGTTCATCATCCGGAGTGAACATACCAGTAAGGACTGAACCCAGTGCTACGACACATGCACCAGTGAGAGTTGCAATATCAATCACCAGTGCAGGATTAAAGCGTTTTACATAGGTTAAGGTATCGCACAGAACCAAACGACCTTCGGCATCGGTATTTAAAATTTCAACGGTTTGACCGCTCATGGTTGTCACGATGTCACCCGGGCGAGTGGCATGACCAGACGGCATGTTTTCTGCAGCAGCAATTGCGCCGACAACATGAATCGGCAATTTCGCTTCACATAACGCACGGATGGTACCCAAAACTGATGCAGAACCGCACATGTCGAATTTCATTTCGTCCATGCCCGCACCCGGTTTAAGTGAGATACCACCCGTATCAAAAGTCACGCCTTTACCAACAAGCACCACTGGCGCTTCTTCACGGTTTGAAAGGTATTCGATGGTAATAATACGGCCTGGACGGTCAGAACCTTTGCTCACAGCAAGGAAAGCACCCATACCGAGATCAGCCATTTGCTGTTCATCGAGTACAGTCACTTTGAGTTGATCTGGGAATTCAGCTGCAAGTGCTTGAGCTTGTTCGGCCAAATATTCAGGGAAACAGATATTGCCCGGACGGTTACCTAAGTCACGAGTAAAACTTTGACCTGATTGCACTGCAGAAATTAATTCAAGCTGTGCAGTGGTTAATGGACTTTCAGTAGCGATTAAATGGATCTGCTCCAAAACAAATTCATTTTTCTTAGACTTGTATTCATCAAATGCATAAGCCGCTTGCGTCAGGCTAAGTGCAAATAAATAATGTTGTTCTTGTGGTAGAGCAGAGATATCGACACTGATCTGTTTGAATTTTTTTTGTGACGCTTTAATAATAGTTTGTGCAATTTTTGCAAATTTATTGACCTGTAATTCAGCAACTTTGCCGAGGCCTAAAAGAGCGCTATTGCGACAAGCGGCAATGTTCGCCACCAAAGGCAGGCTTTCATTGAGTGCTGCTTTAAATTGAGTTGCTTCAATTAAATTATCTAAATCATTGATTTGATATGAAGTAGCTGCATTTGTAACGTGCTCAGAATCTACTAATATCAACAAATATTGGCTGGACGCATTCGCTTGGAATGACGTATTAATAGAAAGTTTCATGTGCGGTATTTATGCCTTTTTAAATTTATAAACCATTAAACCATTGAAACATTTATATGAATAGAGTTTCAATGAGCAACAAGGGTATAGGTTTTATATTTTCTACATTCGGGTAAACTAACGCTAGTTTTTATTGGCCCTATTTTTGGAAGAATTAATTTGATTATTCGGCGTTATCTGGTCAAGCAAGTGGTGTCGACATCACTGGTTGTGATTGCCTTATTGACCTTGATCATGATGGGTGGTCGTTTGATCAAGTACTTTGGTGTGGCGGCGCAGGGTCGTTTAGATGCAAGTATTTTATTTAGCATCATTGGCTACCGTTTGCCTGAGTTTTTAACCTTAATTCTTCCGCTCGGTTTCTTTATTGGTCTGATGTTGGTCTTTGGTCGTCTGTATGTCGATCATGAAATGGCTGTACTCAATGGTAGTGGTGTCAGTCGCAATCAATTGTCACGTTTATTGGTGCCAATGACCGTGCTCTTTATGGCTGTTCAAGCATTTTTGATGCTGTGGGCGTCGCCTTGGGGCATCCGTCAGTTTGAAGCATTAACGACTTCGCAAGCGGTACGAACAGGCTTTGACTTGGTTCGACCAAAAGAGTTTATTTCCTCTGGGCCCTATACTATTTATGCAGGGGACTTGTCAGAAGACCGTAAAAACTTAAAAGATATTTTCTTTTATCAGCGTGCAGAAAAGGAGGGTAAGCCTGATGTCATTATTTTGGCAAAAGAAGCGACCCGCGTCGAAGTGCCCAATGATAATGCCAATGTCGTTGATTTAGTTGAAGGCCGCCGTTACGAAATCTATCCGGGACAACCGCGCTATTCTCAAGCTGAATTCCAAAACTATCGTTTACGTTTAGAAAATGATAAAGAAGCAAAATTTGAAAGTACCGAAGTAGAAGCTTTGCCAACCTCGAAGTTATGGGATAACCGTCATGATCCTGTGGTTGCCAGTGAACTCGGTTGGCGAATTTTTGTGCCGTTCGCTATTTTGGCGGCGTTATTGCTTGCCACCGCTTTGTCTGAGGTCAGTCCTCGTCAAGGGCGTTACCTAAAACTGTTCCCAGCCTTACTTATTTTTGCCAGTTTAATCGTGGCTTTAATGGCGATCAAAACGCGGATCAGTAAAGATGAAATGGGGATTTGGGCTTATCCACTGGTCTTAGTGATTTACGGTATTGCAGCAGCATTGTTCTCGCGTAAACAAAAATTAGCGCCCAAAATTAAGAAACAAATTCAGCGAGTGAGGTCTTAAAATGTTGGCACGTCGTATAGTTGCAAAACATGTGACCAAAACTACTGCTTTAGCCATGCTTGGTGCGACAGCGGTATTGGCTGGCTTACAAGTGCTTTTTACTTATTTAGGTGAATTGGGCTCGCTGAAAGAAGGCTATAACGCATGGAATGCTTTGCAGTATGTGTTATGGAGTTCACCGAATTATTTATATGAAATTTTACCGATTTCAGCCTTGATTGGCGCGGTATTGGGTTTAGGGACTCTAGCTTCAAACAGTGAATTGATTGTGATGCGTTCGGTCGGCATCAGCCTTTGGCGGATTGTGGGCTGGGTGATTCGTTCAGCACTCATTTTGGTGGTTTTATCCTTTGCGTTAAGCGAATGGGTCATTCCCTATACAAATGAACAAGCCAAAAGCGTCAAAAGTCACCGCACTGCGGCTGAACTGGGCGAAGTCAAAGGCTATTGGTCACGTGAAGGCCAACGCTTTATTTATATTGACTATGCCAATTCGCAAGGTCAAATTAAAGATGTTCAGGTTGTTGATTTTGATGAAAAATATCGTTTGCGAGGCACTTTGGATGCGGAGCAAGGGAATTTTGTCAAAAATGGCTCTTGGTCGCTACAAAATTCAACACAAGTCGATCTCTTAGCGACGGGTGATGCCGTGGCGAAGCAAAATGCTGAACAGCCGCTTTCATTGGCGTTGCAACCTAAATATGTACATATGGTTACCATTGACCCTGAAGACCTATCACCGAGTCAATTGGTGAGCTTTATGAGCTATATGCATGAATATAGCCAAGTCCCGAAAACTTACCAATTGGCGTTTTGGCAAAAGTTTGGTTCGCCCTTTGCTTTAATTGCCTTGGTGGTAATTGCGTGTTCATTTATTTTTGGACCTTTACGTCAACAGTCGATGGGTTTCCGCTTGGTGATTGCCTTATTTGCTGGACTGGGCTTTTACTACTTACAAGATTTCTTGGGGTATGCAAGTTTGGTGTACGCACCATCGTCTGCATGGTTCGTCTTTATACCAATTATTTTGATGTTTGTAGCGGGTGGCTATCTGCTGCACCGCGCACGTTAAGTGCATGCAAGATTGAGTAAAACAATGTTGATGACCTATATAAACCATGGTTGTCACATAGAGTCTTCACCGAAAATTCGGTAAGATAGTATGATTAATTTATAAACGAAAGAGTGTTCATTATGACGGATGCAACTGCTGGCAAAATCCCACACGTATTAGTAATTATGGATGGTGTGGGTCATCGCGAAGCGGTCGAGGACAATGCCTTTTTAGCAGCAAAACGACCAAACTTGACTGCAATGCAGGAAAAGCATCCGCATGGATTGATTTCAGGCTCTGGCGAAGACGTTGGTTTACCTGATGGACAAATGGGTAACTCTGAAGTGGGCCACATGAACCTTGGTGCAGGACGTGTACTGTATCAAGACTTTACTCGTATTACCAAAGATATTCGTACCGGTGCCTTCTTTGAACATGACGTATTAGTCGATGCGGTTGAAAAAGCCAAAGCTGCAAACCGTGCTGTACATATTATGGGCTTGTTGTCTGAAGGTGGTGTGCATTCACATGAAGATCACATTGTCGCGATGGCTGAATTGGCATTAAAACGCGGTGCAAAAGTTTATCTTCATGCATTCCTTGATGGTCGTGATACGCCGCCAAAAAGCGCACAACCTTCGCTTGAAAAGTTAGATGCGCTGTTTGCTCAGTATCCGGGTCAAGGTCGTATTGCCACCATGATTGGTCGCTACTTTGCAATGGATCGTGACAACCGTTGGGATCGTGTTGAGCAAGCCTATCGTCTTTTAACTGAAGGTGAAGCAGTGCGTACAGCAGCGACTGCTGGTGAAGGTCTAGAGCAGGCTTATGCTGCTGAAGAATCAGATGAATTTGTGAAAGCGACGCGTATTGGTGATTTAGCACCGATCCAAGATGGTGATAGCGTTGTCTTCATGAACTTCCGTGCTGACCGTGCGCGTGAAATTACCAAAGCTTTTGTGGAAAAAGATTTTGCAGGTTTTGAACGTAAAGTGGTTCCTGCTTTATCAAAATTTGTCATGTTGACACGTTACCAAGCAACAATTGATGCACCTGTGGCTTATATGCCAGAAGCGTTGCATAACTCGATTGGTGAATACCTGTCTAATTTGGGTAAAACACAACTTCGTATTGCTGAAACTGAAAAATATGCACACGTGACCTTCTTCTTCAGTGGTGGTCGTGAAGATGAATATCCGGGTGAAAAACGTATTTTGATTCCATCACCAAACGTTGCGACCTATGATTTAAAACCAGAAATGAGCGCTTATGAAGTCACTGATGAATTGGTTGCCGCAATTAATTCAGGTGAGTACGACTTACTGGTGGTGAACTATGCCAATGGTGATATGGTTGGCCATACCGGTGTGTTTGATGCAGCAGTCAAAGCGGTTGAGGCTGTAGACACGTGCTTAGGCCGTGTATATGAAGCTGTGATGGCAAATAAAGGTCACATGCTCGTGACTGCCGATCATGGTAACGTAGAGCAAATGCAGGATTACCAAAGTGGTCAGGTGCATACTCAACATACCACTGAACTTGTGCCATTTATCTATGTTGGTCCGACCAATGCAACAATTGCAGAAGGTGGTGTTTTGGCTGACGTAGCGCCGACACTGTTAACTCTTATGCACATTCCTGTACCAACAGAAATGCAAGGTCGTAACTTGATTACTCTTGAAGCTTAAAATGTAAGGAAGCATGAATGACTAAAGCACACTGGACGTCAGTTGTAAGCCTTACAGCCTTGCTGCTGTGTTCTAGTCATTCGACATGGGGAGCCGATAAAGCAAAGTCGGCTTTCGATGAATTTGATGGCAGCTATGAACAAAGTTATGCCGAAGTACCTGTCGAATCAATCCAACAATTTGTTCAAATCTATGGCATTGTCAAAGAAAATTATGTAGTTGAAAAAAATGACGATGCATTATTCCAACAAGCCATCAAAGGCATGGTCAGTGGTTTAGACCGTTATTCACGATATCTTTCACCTGAAGACTATAAGCAGCTTTTGCAATACACCGAAGGGGATATTGCGAGTGTCGATTTCAATTTGCGCTTTGATGCAGGTCTACAGCAATGGGTCATCACCAATTTAAAGCCTGATGCCGACTCAGCAAAGCTAGGTCTGAAAAATGGCGCGGCGGTGTTTAAAATTGATGATCAAGAACTCAAAAAACTCAATCAAGATCAAGTGCGACACCTACTCACCGGTAGTATAGGTTCAACGCTGAATCTACAGCTGATAACTGCAAGTCAACCGGTCAATTTGGTCAGAAACACTAAAGTTGAAACAGATATAGAATCTAAATTATTAAATAATCAGGTTTTAGTTTTACACGTTAAAGTTTTTCAACAAGATACTGCCAATGAAATTAAGCGTTTAATTGAAAGTCATGGTTCACGTGTCAAAGCTGTATTGTTTGATTTAAGAAATAACCCCGGCGGGTTATTGTCCGCAGCAGTGGAGTCTGCCGATTTATTTTTGAATCAGGGCATTATTGTGTCGACTCGAAGTCGATCTGAAGGTGACCAACAATTTCAAGCTTTACCGAGTTTTGAATTTCAAAATATGAAAGTTGGTATTTTAATCAACAATCGTTCTGCTTCTGCCGCAGAGGTCTTTACCGCAGCATTAAAAGAGCATAAACGTGCATGGGTAGCGGGTGAGAAAAGTTATGGTAAAGGTGTGGTTCAAAAACTATTTCCATTGAGTAATGGTGCGGCTTTACAAATGACTGTGTCGCAATATCTGACACCGAATGGCAAAATGATTGAAGGAATTGGAGTGCAGCCAGACTATAACTATCCGCTGCAACATGATGTACGTGAAGATCACTATGTCGATCATGTTGCAGAGTTATTGCTGAATCAAAAATAAACAGCAATACGCTGGAAAACTTTTACTCTTCGTCTTCGGTATCTAAACCGAATTTTTTCAAACGATAGCGTAATGAACGGAATGACATACCTAATTTTTTGGCGGCAAGTGTTCTGTTCCAGTGAGTCAAATTCAACGCATTCATGAGCACTTCTTTTTCGATATTTTCTAAAAAGAGTTCTAAACCTTCTTCAGGTATTTTACGAGGAACCACACTCTGTTCGTTGCTGTTTGCAGCAAGCTGTGCAGAATCATTCGTTGTTGGAGCGGAATTGAACTGAGCACTCGGTTGTCTTAATGGCGCACTTTGCAGATGTTGAAGATCAATTTGCTCATCATCGCAGAGGGTCATGGCACGTTCAATAATATTGCGGAGTTCACGGACATTACCCGGATAATATTGGTTGAGTAGGAAGTTTTTCGCTCGTTCAGTCAGAGGCTTAGTGGCAATTTCCCATTCATGGCTAATTTTTTGAATAAAATGTTGTGCCAATAAGAGGATGTCGTCGCCACGTTCACGTAAGGCAGGCAACACTAAATCCATCACATGGATACGGAAGAATAAATCTTGGCGGAATCGACCTTGTTGGACGAGAGCTTCTAAGTCCTGATGACTGGCACTGATCACACGGAAATCAACATCAATTTCACAGTCTGAACCCACAGGACGAATACGTTTTTCCTGTACAGCACGTAGCAGTTTAACTTGCATGGCTAAAGGTAATTCGGCAATTTCATCCAGAAATAAGCTACCACCATGTGCAGATTGAATCAGACCTTGCTTGTCTTGGGTGGCACCACTAAAGCTGCCTTTTTTATGGCCAAAAAGTTCACTTTCCATTAACTCTGTGGGAATTGCCCCACAGTTAATAGCAATAAAGGGCCCTTCATTACGGTTGCTTAAACGGTGAACCAGATTGGCTACGACCTCTTTGCCCGTACCAGATTCACCCGTAATAAAAACAGGTGCTTGTGAACGTGCAATTTTCTTTAGAGTTCGACGCAATTGCTGGATTGGAAGCGATTCACCAATCAACATTTTATGTTCTAAAGCATCTTGCGAAGTAATGTCTTCGGCCAATGGCTTATTCAGGGCTTTTTGTAGCAGTTGTTCAAGATGTTTGGGATTGATCGGTTTGCTGACAAAGTCGAAAGCTCCCGCCTTTAATGCGGCAATGGCAATATCCATGTTGCCATAGGCTGTTAGCACAGCAACTGGAAGGGCAGGACAGTGTTCATTCATCCAATCTAAGAGCTGTAGACCATTACCATCGGGTAAGTTGAGATCGGTTAGACAGGCATCGTAGCTATAGGTAGACAAGGCTTTTTTAGCTTCGTCGAGGCGATGTGCAACATGCGTTTTAACCCCCATCCTTGATAAAGACATTTGCATCAGCATACATAAGTCTTCTTCGTCATCAACTAACAATACCAGTGGTTGTGAATCCACAGTTTTCCCCTAAAAACAATTAAATAACAGCTTGTAAGCACTCAATCCTAAAGCAAGCCCCCTGTTTTTGTTCTACATAGGAAAGCTGTGCTTGATTCGCTTCACAGAAGCTATGAGCAAGATATAATCCTAAACCAGTTCCAGTAATTTCGGTACTAAAAAATGGTTGAAATAACTGTGCGCGGTTTTGTAAAGCAACCCCATGACCGAAATCTCGGACATCGATCTGGACTTTTTTCTGATCCGTACGCGCCACCACTTCGATATACGACATGTCCGGATTGTTATGGCGAATCGCATTACGAATTAGGTTGATTAAAATTTGTCTGAACTGTGCCTCATCAAAATCGATCAAAGTTTTGGCTTGTACATTGAGTCGAATGTTCTGTTGAATGTCTGCTAGATCTTCTTGTAGGAACAGCGGTAAAAATTGTTCTAGATTCAGACGAGTAGGATGGGTTTCCTTATTGCGCACCATATTTAGGGTGTCTTGAATAATTCGGTCGATCCGCACCGCTTGACGTGAAATCATATGATTCAACATGTGCTGTTGTTCGGTATCACTTTGCGGATATAAATCATTGGCATGCACAATTGCGGCTAAAGGATTGCGAATTTCGTGGGCAATACTGGCGGAGAGTTGACCTAAAGCGGCTAATTTTAATTGTTGCACTTGCTGATTGAGTTTTTGTGCATCTTGTAAAATCAGCAAGGTCAACATTTGATGCGGCACAACGAGTTTTTGTACGAGTACCTGAATGTGGTATTGGCTTTGTTGGGATTCAAATTGGAATTTTTCACCACTTTTTAAATCTTCAAACTTGAGTAATTCAAATAAGTCGGGCTGCGTGGTATACAGTGGATATTGATCATGATGATAAGAATTTGGCATGCCGAGTAAATGGCAAGCAGCAGGATTACTCAGCACCACATGACAGTTTTCATCCAAAACCAAATAGCCCGTATCAATCTGTTCTAAAATATAGCGGTTAATGTTTTGTAGTCGATGTAGCTCTAAAGATTGCGAAAAATTCAGATTTTCTAATAACTGGAAACGTTTCACTGCAATTTGCGCACTGCCATACACTACACAAAATAAAAAAGCCAAAATCGCACTGTTGGTTAAATTTTTAAGTGAGGTAAATTCAAGAATTGAACCTAAAAACAGTTGATATACTACACAGATCACAGCGATGAGGGTGATGACCAAAGCTTTTTGGGCATCTAATAACAGTGATGCTGCAAAAATCGTAATCACAAACAGTAAACTCAAATGTAAATTGGGCCCATCGATGGCTAAGGTCAGTAAGCTCAGCGAAATCACATCTACGATGAATAACAGCAGTAGCTGGTTTGGAATACGGACTTTGAAGCGTCCAAGCGACATGAATTGAATGCTGGTAAACAGCAAATAAATCGTCAATACATATAGGTATAAACGTGGGTATTCATAATCTGAAGTGAATTGAGTGTAGGTCAGTAAAAAGACCAGTAACAGACAGGCACTGATGATAAAGCGATAAGCACTGTACCAAAGGCCTAAATGATACTGGTTCAATTCACTATGAATTGAACGCTGTGTCATAAGTAACTGGATGTACGTGGTGTTAAGGTTTGATTAACCCGTAGCGAATCGCCAAGTGAGTTAGTTTGACATCACTATCAATATTCAGTTTTTCAAAAATGCGGTAACGGTAGGTATTCACTGTTTTAACACTAACGAATAATTTATCGGAAATTTCTTGTGCACTAATACAATTGACCACCATCATGGCAACTTGCATTTCACGCTCAGACAGGGCGTCAAAAGGTGATTGTTGTGTATCAGACAAATATGAGCTGGCCAGTTGTTCTGCAATGTCTGCACTGAAATATTTGCCGCCTTGCATCACTTTATTAATCGCACGGACCATTTCATTAACTGGTGCACCTTTGGTGATATAGCCTTTGGCACCTGCTTTTAACAATAAAGACGGGTAGGGTTCTTCAGCAAGTCCACTGACGGCGAGGACTTTTGTATCTGGCGCTGTTTGAAGTAGGCGACGTGTGGTTTCTACCCCCCCGATCCCCGGCATATTGACATCTAATAAAACAACATTTGGATGGTGTTGGCGAACAAGTGTAATAGCATCTTCACCAGATTCGGCTTGTCCAATGACTTGGATATCTGCATGGTCTTCGAGCATACGGCAAATACCAGTACGGACTAATTCATGGTCATCTACCACCAAAACTGTGATCACCTACACTCTCCCTCAAATCAAAATCTGTTTTTTTTGTTACATAAAGCAAAATAAGCTTGCAATGAAACGACAAAATTAGCAATCCTATTCTTATATGAAATGAAAAACTTCATACACAATGTGTGAGCAAAAAATGTTCGTAGTTGTGACCAATGTACGGCATATTGCTGGTCTTGCGCAAATGTTTAGTATCCTGAGTTGAGTGAGCAATGGTGAAAAAATTAAATAAATCCTTCATGCACGTTTTGGGCATGTCAATTTTATTCAGTATGAGCAGTTTCAGTTCTGCTGAAATTGTGATGAATAGTGCTGCAAATCAGCAGTCAAATATTAGCTGGTCATCTGAAGATGCAAACCAGTTACTCAACGGTGACGTGTCTTATAGCGCTGAAGAGCCATCTCCTCAAGGGTCAACGAAAGTGACTACTTCTGTACGTAGTACAGGCGGCGTGGTACAGACAGCACCATCGAAAACGGTCCGTATTATTGATACCAATCAATACGCAGGACAGCCCTCTGTAAATGCGCGTGCAGCACTGGTTATGGATGGTCAAACTGGTGAAGTGCTATATAGCAAAAATAGCAATACCGCTTTACCGATTGCATCAATTACCAAACTCATGACAGCAGTAGTGATTTCAGATGCCCGATTAAACATGTCTGAAAAGATTACCTTACAACAGTCTGATTTCTCATGTTCAGGTTGTAAAAGCTCAAGTTCAACGCTGCGTGCTGGCGACAGTATGAATCGTGCAGAAGCATTGCTGTTTGCTTTGATGAAATCTGAAAACCCAGCTGCTTCGGCATTAGCACGTACTTATCCAGGTGGTCGTTCTGCATTTATTGCAGCGATGAATGCGAAAGCACGCTCATTAGGGATGAACTCGACTCATTATGTGGAATCGACTGGCTTGCACCCAGGCAATGTCGCTTCGGCACGTGACTTAGGTATTTTGGTGAATACCGCTTCGCAGTATGGTTTGATTCGTCAATTTTCAACCACACCAAGTTATGACTTTAATTTGGGCTACCGCGTATTGAAATCAAACAATACCAATGCTTTAGTGCGTAATGGTGGTTGGAATATTAATATTTCAAAAACTGGATTTATTAATGAAGCAGGGCGCTGTGTAGTGATGCATACCACATTGAATAACCGTCCAGCGGTAGTGGTGTTATTGGGTGCGGATTCTTCAGTTGCACGAACCAATGATGCGACACGTTTAATGAATTGGGCGAGCCAGTTACCAAAACGTATTTAATAAGATTTCAGATTTTTCATTCTTTCAGTATTTGGATTTACTCAACGTTTAAATGCTGAAGTGGATGCAAGATATAAAAAAAGCCCTGCAAGAGCAGGGCTTTTTTATTTAGTCAGCATATGAATTACATATTTGACAGAATTGAATCGCGAACTTGATCCATAGTTGCATCAATCGACAACATCACGGCGTCTTGGCATTGCTTGATGGCAGTGTCAGGATCTTTTAAACCGTTACCTGTTACAGTACATACGATCACAGAACCTTCAGCAATTTTACCTGCTTTAATGTCACGAATCGCACCACCGATAGACGCTGCAGAAGCAGGTTCTACGAATACACCTTCGTACATAGACAGTAGACGCTGTGCTTCTAAGATTTCAGCATCTTGAAGTTCATCGAACCAGCCTTCTGAGTCGCGGACTACTGCTTTAGCATGGTTCCAGCTTTGTGGGTTACCAATACGGATCGCAGTTGCTACAGTTTCAGGGTTTTCTACAGGTGCACCGCGTAGGAATGGTGCCGCGCCAGCAGCTTGGTAGCCCACCATTGTTGGTAGACCCGCAGGTTTTGGACCTGTGAATTGATCAGTTTCAGGATCATAAACCACTTGTACAAATTCTTCTTTAGGCTGATTCGCCACAGCTTCGGTATAACCCATCCAGTGTGCTGTGATGTTACCCGCATTACCTACAGGTAAGCAGTGGTAATCTGGCGCACGACCTAATTCGTCAACGATTTCGTAAGCAATGGTTTTTTGACCTTGCAGACGGTATGGGTTGATTGAGTTTACAATCGTAACTGGTGCTTGATCTGCAACTTCTTTTACAAGACGCATACCGTCATCGAAGTTACCGTGAATTTGCATTGTTACCGCGCCATACATCATCGCTTGTGCCATTTTACCCATGGCAATTTTGCCTTCTGGGATGAGCACAAATGCTTTAATGCCTGCACGTGCAGCATAAGCAGCCGCTGCAGCAGATGTATTACCTGTAGATGCACAGATAATTGCTTTAGAGCCTTCTTCAACTGCTTTTGTTACAGCCATGGTCATACCACGGTCTTTAAATGAACCAGTCGGGTTTAAGCCCTCGTACTTCACATAAATTTCAACATTTTTGCCAATAATGCGTGGAATATTCTCAAGCTTAATCAGTGGCGTATTACCTTCGCCCAAAGAAATTGCGCGAGTAGTTGCAGATACGGGTAAACGGTCGCGATAGCGGTCAACTAAACCAGTATAACGATTGGCATTAGACATGATGATGTTCCAATTGTGTGTAGAGCTTGGCGAGAGGAACTGAAATATTCCCCTCGACCCGATTAATTATCAAGCGATTCTAAACGAATTCGTACAATTTCGCCATGAATGACAGGCAATGCTTGAATTTGTTGAAGTGCTTCATCCATTTTAGATTCTTTGACTGGATCAGTCAGAATCACGATAGGAATAAGATCTTTTAAGCGCGGTTGTTGCATGATCGCATCGATGCTGATTCCCGCACGGCTTAAAATCGTCGTCACATCAGCAAGAACGCCAGTTTGATCTTCGGCATTAATACGGATGTAGTATCCAGTGGTCATTTCTTCACGTGGAAGAATTGGTAAATCAGTTAGGGCTTCAAACGCAAGCTGTGGAATTGTGCCAGCACCATCTTCGGTATAGGAGATGTCCCGGACAATATCAACAATATCAGCAACTACGGCTGATGCGGTCGGGCCTGCACCTGCGCCTGCGCCATAGTAAAGCGTTGGGCCAACGGCATTGGCTTGAACCAATACGGCATTTTTAACGCCATTTACATTGGCAATCAGTTGGTCTTCAGGGATCAGCGTTGGATGTACACGAAGCTCAATACCTGTTGCAGCACGACGTGCAATACCTAAATGTTTAATACGGAAACCAAGGTCTTCAGCATATTTGACATCTTGCGCAGTAACTTTGCTGATGCCTTCAGTGAAGACTTTGTCAAATTGGAGTGGGATACCAAAAGCAATAGAAGCCAGCAATGTTAACTTGTGCGCCGCATCGATCCCTTCGACGTCGAATGTAGGATCTGCTTCTGCATAACCGAGTTCTTGCGCTTCTTTGAGAACGTCTGCAAAGGCACGACCTTTTTCACGCATTTCAGTCAGGATAAAGTTACCAGTACCGTTAATAATACCAGCCAACCAGTCAATTTTATTGGCTGCCAAACCCTCACGGAGGACTTTAATAATTGGGATACCACCTGCGACAGCTGCTTCATAAGCAATCTGAACGTGATGATCATCGGCCAATTTAAATAATTCATTACCGTGTTCAGCTAATAAAGCTTTGTTGGCTGTGACCACTTGTTTGCCATGAACGATTGCTTCACGAATCACTTCATACGCAGGGTGAATGCCGCCCATAACTTCAACTACAACGTCTACATCGGGTTGACGGACGATATCCAATAAATCAGCACTTTGCTTCACTGAAGCAGGCAGTTCTAAATCAGGACGAGGGCGACGCGTACCCACATGGGTAATTTCAATTTCACGACCGGTGCGACGTTTAATCTCAGCAGCATTTTCTTTTAGTAGTTTAAGGGCACCACCACCCACAGTACCAAGACCGAGGATTGCCAGACGAACTGGTTTCACGTCACACTCCATTTATTTCATCATTGCTTTAAGTGAGTTTAGATCATAGCTAAAAAAACGTTCGGACTCTAGGGTAGAAATCACTTTATTCCTACCCATAAAAAACATTCATTTAGCCTATAAAAATTAGTTATTTAAGCGCACTTTCAAGTTCGGAAGCCGACATGTAAGCACCGATGTGTTTGCCTTCTGCGTTATAGATCGCTGGCGTACCATTCACACCAATATTTAGACCCATTTCATACATGTTGCGCACAGGGTTTTTACATGATGCTGGCTCGATTTGCTCACCGGCAATGGCTTTATCAAATGCGGCACGACGGTCTTTGCTACACCAGATAGTTTCCATCATTGGCATGTGTTGTTCACCACGTGGCCAAGCGATGTAACGGACTTCAATGCCACGGGCATTAATATCATCCATTTGTTCATGTAATTTGTGGCAATAAGGACAGCTGACATCGGTAAACACATAAACCACGTGTTTGGTTTTACCTTTGGCTTTATAGATCAGTAGGTCTTCAGTTTTTAATTGATCAAATAATTTTTTGTTGGCCTCTGCTTGTAGGGTATCGCCTACATTAAAGAGTTGTTTTTCACCTAAACGAACCACGTCGCCTTGGAAAATGTATTTACCATCAGCTGTAGCATAGACCGCAGGCATGCCTTCAAAGCTTACCCAAAACAAATTAGGAACTTCAGTCGCTTTCACCCCAGTGACTTTGGCATTGATATTGGCTTTTTGCAGATTGGATTGCAAAGTATCAATTAAACGCTGCTGAGCATTACGTTCAGATAAATTCGAAGCTTCACCAGTTGCAGGCGTACTTGCCGTTAATGTCGCATCTTTCTTTTCGTCATTATTTGAATTAGAACAAGCCACTAACGCCATACTGGCAACAAGTGTCGATGCGAGAAAAATTTTTGAACGGGTAAATAACATAAACAACCCTTTTCTTTTAGCTTTATCAAACAGGTGAGTAAGCATAGCAAAAAATATCGGGCACAATAGAACTTCTTGGTCTGATATTTCCTGCCGTTAAGCTCTCGGATGATAGTCTGCATGTAATTTTTGCATACGAACCTGCGCGACATGGGTATAAATTTGCGTGGTAGACAAGTCACTGTGGCCGAGCAGCATCTGCACGACACGTAAGTCGGCACCGTGGTTGAGCAAATGCGTGGCAAAGGCGTGGCGTAAGGTATGTGGTGATAATTCGGCTTGAATGCCTGCAATGAGCGCATAGCGTTTAATCGCGTACCAAAAGTTTTGGCGACTCATCATTCCACCGAGTTGAGTGAGAAATAAAGCATCGGTTGCGCTTTTGTATAAGACGGGGCGTGATTCGGCTAAATATTTCTCGATCCATTCCACCGCCATTTGACCTAAAGGAACTAAGCGTTCTTTATTGCCTTTACCAGTAATCCGTAAATAGCCTTGTTTCAGATTGATCAGTTCTAATCTTAAATTTAATAACTCAGAGACACGTAAACCACAGGCATACAGCACTTCGAGCATGGCACGATCACGTAGACCCAATGCGGTGTTGAGGTCTGGGGCATTAATCAGGGCTTCGACATCTGCTTCGGATAAGTCCTTTGGTAGGGCACGACCCAATTTGGGTGTTTTATGGATTGCAACAGGATTGTCACTGCGTATTTTTTGTTCACGCAAGAACTTGAAAAATGAACGCAGTGCAGAAAGTGAGCGGGCGATCGAGCGAGGGCTTTTTCCTTGTTTAGTCAGGCTAAGCAAGACATCTGAAATGTCGTCACTGCTCCAATCAGTCATGACATGCGTATGACACTCACTGCATTGAATTAAATCAGATAAATATGCATTTCGAGTGTGTGGACTGACGGTTTGAGCTATTAAATGATCACGATATCCGTGTAAAAAACTGAGTGATTCTGGAATTTGGACTGGGGTTGGAATACGTGGTTTTTTATTTAACATGTGCCGCTCATTTTCGAAATTAAACCAAGAAATCACAATGGTTTAATGCAATGTAATTTAAAAAAATAGTCGTGTCGATGCTAGATTGTTAAATGAGAATTGAAATCGAATCCGATTTGTTAATTATTCTCATTTGTTTGTATAATATTCAAAATTTTTTAGGGTTAGTTGCGTGCGATTATCTGATTTGAAAGTGAAACAAAGCGCAGTCATTCATAAGGTACATCGTAACCAGAATGGCAACAATGCTCCGGCTGATTTAGTCGCTAGCCGTTTAGAGACTTTGGGTTTTGTTCCCGGAACAAAAGTACAGGTGATTACCAAAGGTATTTTTGGTGGTGACCCGATTTTAATTCAAGTTGGGTTTACTCGTTTCGCACTGCGAAAAATAGAAGCTGAAAAAGTGGAAATAGCAATGGAAGGGGCATCAGCATGAGTGATGCGTTACGTATTGCCCTCGTTGGTAATCCAAACTGTGGTAAAACTTCATTATTCAATCATTTAACAGGTACACGTCAGAAAGTTGCGAACTATGCTGGGGTAACGGTTGAGCGCAAGGTTGGTCAATTTACGTTGCCATCGGGTAAATCTGTTCGAGTTTTGGATTTGCCGGGGACGTATAGCTTAGAAGCGACGAGTCCTGATGAAGCGATTACGCGTGATGTCGTGCAAGGTAAAATTGCAGAAGAAGGCCATCAAGATGTCTTTTTATGTGTAGTTGATGCGACAAACTTAAAATTGCATCTCGGTTTGGTCATGGAAATGATCGATTTGGGTCGTCCAATTTTACTTGTCCTCAACATGATGGATGAAGCACGTCGTCGTGGCATGCAAATCAATACCCAAAAGCTGTCTCAGCGTTTGGGCGTTCCTGTTGTAGAAACCGTTGCTGTACGTAATGCAGGTATTGAAAACTTAATGGGCGCTTTGGATGCCGAAGGCTTCAGAAAACCAGATGCGTCATTAAGTGATACCAATCTTTCTGGGACTAACCACGAAAAAATTGAACAAATTTTAAAAGACGTGGTGGTGTTTGTTGATCATGAAGATAAACGCTCAGACTTCCTCGATAAAATTTTTCTACATCCAGTCTTTGGTTTAATTACCTTAGCGGTGATGATGTTTATTATCTTCCAAGCGGTGTTTGCATGGGCTGCGCCGTTTATGGAAGGTATTGAATGGGTGCAGGATTGGGTTGGTGAAGCCGCAGGTGGCATGATTTCCAATCCATTACTACAGAGCTTGGTTGTTAAAGGGATTATTGAAGGTGCGGGTGGCGTAATTGTCTTCCTCCCACAAATTATTATCTTATTCTTCTTTATTTTGGTTTTAGAAGAATCAGGTTATTTACCACGTGCAGCATTCTTGCTAGATAAGCTGATGTTTAAAGCGGGTTTGAGTGGACGTGCTTTTATTCCTTTGCTGTCGAGCTTTGCCTGTGCTGTACCGGGCATTATGGCAACCCGGAGTATTCAAGACCCCCGAGATCGTCTGGTCACGATTTTAGTTGCGCCATTGATGACCTGTTCGGCACGTTTACCGGTTTATGCCTTGCTGATCTCAGCATTTATTCCACAGCAAATGGTCTGGGGCGTCTTTAACTTACAAGGCTTGGTGTTATTTGCATTATATGCAGCAGGGATTGTGAGTGCCTTAATTGTGGCAACAGTGCTGAAATTCTTCCAAAAAGATAAATCACAGCATGCCTTATTGATGGAACTTCCAAGCTACCGTTTCCCAGATATTAAGAGTGTTTGGATTGGTTTACTGGACCGTGCCAAGATCTTCTTGAAGCGTGTTGGTGGCATCATCTTCGCTTTATCAATTTTATTATGGTTCTTGTGTACTTTCCCGCAACCGCCAGAAGGCGCAACTTTGCCGGATATTGATTATTCATTGGCAGGTATGCTTGGGCATGTATTACAACCGATCTTTGCACCATTAGGTTTTAATTGGCAGATCTGTATTGCCTTAATTCCAGCGATGGCGGCACGTGAAGTCGTTGTGGCGGCATTGGGTACGGTGTATGCCTTGTCTGCAACAGATGAAGATGCCATGTCTCAAGGTCTGGCAAATTTAATTAGTAGCGATGGGTCATTGGGTTGGTCATTGGCAACCGGTCTATCATTATTGGTGTGGTTTATTTATGCGCCACATTGCTTGGCGACACTGGCGACAGTTAAACGTGAAACTGGCTCCTTGAAAACGGTGAGTTTCATGACTATCTATTTATTTGGTTTGGCTTATCTAATGGCATTCATCACGTATCAAATTGCAACACGCTATTTTGGATAGTGAATCTTGAATGGCAAAAGCTGAACAAAGGAGAGAGACATGCTTGAATCAATAATTATTGCGATATTGGTGATTTGGAGTGCTGTCGTGGTGTTTAAGAAGGTATTTCCAAAAACATCGAACTCAGTCTTCACAACTTTATCTGGGCACTGTGCAAACCGCGGTTGGAACAGTTTAGCCAAATGGTTAAAGCCCAAAATGGTCGCAGGCTGTGCAGGCGGTTGTGGATGTTCAGCTTCGGATAATTCATCTGCAAAAAAAGCTGAAGTACAAGCGGTGAAATGGAAATAAGCTCACCGTCAATTGCTTGAAGAAACCGCCCAAGATGGGCGTTTTTTTACGAGCGGACACAAAAAAACTGCGAGAAAGTGAAAACATAAAAAGCATTCAAAACAGCAAAGTGCTAACATTTTGTCAGATTTAAAAACCGACCAAAAAATGGGGCGAAAATGTTAATACAGCGTGGTGGATTGAAGGTTGTTGCCGGATTAGGGATTTCTGGTGTTTCCGCAGTGAATTTCTTACATAGCCATGGCTACCGCGTTGCAGTCACCGATTCACGAGCAGTTCCACCGGGTCATGATCAAATTCCAAGTGATGTACAAACCAGTTTCGGTCAGTTGGATCAAGATTTATTACTTCAAGCAGAAGAAATTATAATCAGTCCAGGGCTAGATCCAAAATTACCACAAATTCAGGCGGCCATTGCAGCCAACATTCCTGTGGTTTCAGAAATTCAAATTTTACGTCGTGCGACAGATAAGCCAATTGTCGCGATTACAGGTTCGAATGCGAAAAGTACCGTAACGACTTTATTTGGTCTCATGGCAGCAGATGCAGGCAAAAAAGTGGCAGTGGGTGGAAACTTGGGTCGTCCGGCTTTGGATCTCACCAAAGATGATCCTGAACTTTATGTTTTAGAGCTTTCAAGTTTTCAATTAGAAACCACGTCGAACTTGGCTGCAGAGGTTGCTGTTGTGTTAAACATGAGTGAAGACCATTTGGACCGTCATGGCGATATGATGGGCTATCACACTGCGAAGCATCGTATTTTCCAAGCGGTGAAAAAAGTGGTGTATAACCGTGATGACTCATTAACACGTCCATTGGTTCCAGATGCTACTCCAATGCAAAGCTTTGGCTTAAATGCACCGGATATGAATCAGTTTGGTATTTTACGTGATACTGATGGCACAATTTGGTTGGCACGTGGTCGTGAGCGTTTACTGAAAAGTGCGGACATGTATATCCAAGGGACTCATAATGTGGCAAACGCTTGGCATGTTTGGCTTTGGGTGAAGCGATTGGTTTGCCACTAGCAGGCATGTTGGAAACTTTGAAAACTTTAAAGGTTTAGAGCACCGCTGTGAATTTGTCAAAGAAGTGAATGGTGTTCGTTATTATAACGACTCTAAAGGTACCAATATTGGTGCGACTTTAGCTGCGATTGATGGTCTAGGTGCTGCGATTGAAGCCAAAGGCGGTAAAGTGGCGATTATTTTAGGTGGTCAAGGCAAAGGGCAGGACTTTACTGCGCTGCGTGATTCACTTTCAAAATATGCCAAAGTTGCGGTATTGATTGGTGAAGATCGTCCAATTATTGAAAAAGCGATTGAAGGGACAACCACGCTGATTCATGCTGAAAGTTTGAAACAAGCGGTTGAGCTGTGCCAACAAAATGCGGTAGCCAATGATGTGGTGTTATTGTCTCCAGCGTGCGCAAGTTTTGATATGTTTAAAGGCTACAGTGAGCGTGGACACCAATTTGTTGATTGTGTGAATGCACTCGTTTAAAAGAACGATAAGGAAAGTTGTATGGCTGGGTTGGCTCAGACGACCATAAATAGAATAAATGAAGTTGTAGAGCGTTGGCTTCCTCGGTTACCTGCCGAGGTCAACGTGCGCAATGTTCTGGTGTTCTGTGTTTTGGCATTGTTGTGTATTGGTTCGATCATGGTGGCATCTGCATCGATGCCTTATGCAGAACGCATGCATGAAAATGCCTTCCATTACATTTCACGACACGGGATTTCGATTGCCGCTGCCGCCGCCGCCGCCTATATCGCCTATAAAGTGCCGTTAAATGTTTGGTTTAATAACACTTTCTTTTTATGGATTATCACGATTATCTTACTGGCTGCTGTATTGGCGGTGGGTACTGAAGTCAATGGTTCTAAGCGTTGGATTCGTATTGCTGGTTTCACCTTACAGGCTTCGGAAGTCGCCAAAGTCATGATGGCGATATTTACCGCGGACTATGTGGTACGACGTGCCGAAGAAGTCCGTAATAATATTAAGGGCTTGGTGCGTTTGGCAGTGATTATGGCTGCAACTGTCGGTTTGGTCATGGCAGAGCCCGATTTAGGGGCGACTGTGGTGATTGCCTTAACCATGCTAGGGGTATTCTTCCTCGCAGGTGCACCGTTGATTCAGTTCGCAATTGCCTTTGGTGCGATCATCATGGCCTTTGTGTTCTTGATTTTATTTGAACCTTATCGTTTAGAGCGTTTGATGTCCTTCTCAAATCCATGGAATGATCCATTAGGCGCAGGCTACCAGTTGTCGAATGCATTAATGGCTTTTGGTCGCGGTGAATGGTTTGGTGTCGGCTTAGGTCATAGTATTCAAAAAATGTCGTATTTACCTGAGGCACATACCGACTTCATGTTGGCGGTTTTGGGTGAAGAATTTGGCTTCTTTGGAATTTTGACCGTATTGACGCTATCATTTGTGATGTTGGTCTGCTGTATTCGCATTGGTCATCGTGCCTTGCGTCATCAGTATTTACGTGCAGGCTACTTGGCTTATGGCATTAGTATTATCTTCTTGCTGCAAATTTTGGTGAATGCAGGCATGAACATGGGCATGCTTCCAACCAAGGGTTTGACCTTACCGTTTATTAGTTATGGGGGGTCTTCTTTGATTATCTGTGCGGTTATGGTGAGTCTGATCTTAAAGATCGATGCGACGACCAAAGAAGTGAACCCAAGTAAAGAAGAATCAAGCTTCTAAATTCGTATCTCGTTGCGGATCGGGAGATGCATGGTGCAGTACACTCGCCGGCATCTCCGTTCCACAATGGAGACATTTGACCAAGCTCGCCTTGGCTTTAGATAGTGGAATCAATGGAATAAAAAATAAAGAAAAATAATTACGTTGCTGTTTCAACTCATACTGAGTTCTGCTGCGGCAGACAGGGCAAGTAAATTGGCTCTTTTCAATGACTTTGGTTTTCGGACCAACTCCAAAAATAAAAAACATTAGGCTCTCCAATGGTCGATTGATCACTTTATTAAAGCATAATTCAATTGAATATCGAGTGATTGGCTCAGATAGGGATGTGGGTTTATTGATAGATTTGAGGCAATGCTGTGCCATGGGGAATTTGTTGAATATCCCACTGCGCAATCGCCTGTTGTAGCATAATACGTGGCGTATCCAAGTCGACTGGCGGTTGGTGTAGGGCTTGCAATGCTTGTTGCAATAAAGGTGCTGCTTGGTTTAAATCAAGAGCTTGAGCCATATTCTGTTTTGACAGTTTTTGTCCCTGATCATTCATTGCCAATGGCAAGTGCATGTATTCAAGGCGCGGATAACCCAAAACCTGTCCGAGCCAAATTTGACGTTCGGTATTGTCCAAAAGATCAGCCCCACGTACAACATGGGTCATCCCCTGTAGGTAGTCATCCACCACGACAGCAAGTTGATAATTGATAATGCCATCACGGCGTTTTAAGACAAAGTCACCCAAATCCTGTTGCAGATTGGAGCAATGCATCCCTTGTAAGCGGTCGGTAAAACAAATGTTCTGTGCATCGACTTTGATTCGAATGGCCTGATCCTGAAGAGGAAGGCCAAGATTACGACATGTACCTTGATAGATATGATTCGAACCAAGCATTTTTCGGGTGCATTGACAAGCATAGATCAAGTCTTGGGAATACAAATGTGCAATGACTTCCTCATAGATTTCTAAGCGGTCTTTTTGGAAAATGATCTCGGCATCTGGTTCGAATTGAAATGCATCAATACAACGTAAGATATGTTCTTCGCTGCCGGGAAATATACGTGGAATGTCGGTATCTTCGATACGAACCAACCATTGCCCCTGATGGGCACGGGCATCGCAGTAGCTTGCGACTGCTGTAATTAAAGAGCCAAAATGCAAAGGGCCGGTTGGCGATGGCGCAAACCGACCCACGTAATGCTCTGCAGCTTTCCCTCCCTTATCTAAAGGGAGGGCTAGAGAGGAATTACTCAACACAGAATTAACCGTTATTTTGCTTCTCTTTGATCTCTGCAAGTGTTTTGCAGTCGATACATAAAGTCGCTGTTGGACGCGCTTCTAGGCGACGTAAGCCAATTTCGATACCACACGTTTCACAGAAGCCGTAGTCATCATTTTTGATCGCTTCAATTGATTGTTCAATTTTACGGATCAGTTTACGTTCACGGTCACGTGTACGAAGTTCAATCGCAAATTCTTCTTCTTGCGTTGCACGGTCGTTCACATCTGGAAGCGCAGTATTTTCGTCTTGCATGGTATTCAAAGTACGGTCTACTTCAGACATTAACTCAGCTTTCCACGCCAATAAGATGTGACGGAAATGCTCAAGTTGCCCTTCAGACATGTATTCTTCATTCTTTTTAGGCTGATAAGGTTCAATACCAAATAAGCTTGCAGTAGAACCACCTTCAGTCGCCTTTGGCTTTGATTTGCGCACGCGTTTGGTAGACTTTTCGTCTACTACATCAGTTTGTTCGTCTAAGACTTGATTTTGGTTGTCATTCGCCATGTAGGGCATTCCTCATCATATGCATATATCTATACGCAAAAAATATGGTGATATGCAAGTTTTTTATCCACCCAACACAGAGTTTCCTTCTGTGGGGGTCGTCATCATATAGACTTTTTCTGCTTATTGATAGTCTTTGATGTTTGGATTCTAACTATCACTTTTCCTTTAGAAGCCATAAAGTAAAGCAAAAAAATCAAATTGAAAAGTTAATAACCTGAAATTTCAACATTAATTTGAGGTTGTTTTAATTTGACCCGAACAACTTCAGTTTTAAATTCACCATTATCATTCAGATAGAGTGCACGATACCCTGGTAAAGCCTCATCTAAGGCAAAATTTTCACTATGCGGTTTGAACTGAACACTGGTCGAAGGCGTCGATAAAAACTGAATATTGCGCCATTGATTAGACGAGTCTTGATGTACGTGTCCGCATAGTACAATTTTGACATTGTCATGGCGTGAAAGCACATCTATGAGATGTTCAGCGTTCTTTAGTTTATGCTGATCTATCCAATGCGATTGCATGGCAAAAGGGTGGTGGTGGCATGCCACAATGATGTGTTGCTGTGGGTGTGCTGTGAGTAACTGATCTAATTGTTCCAACTGCTGTTGTGATACCCAACCATCGACCTTTCCTTTGACCGCACTGTTCAGTAAAATCAGACACCAATTGCCTAATGCGATGCAGTGTGCCCGATCTTTCTGTTGATGAAATGGGAAGCAAGACGCTTCGTCATGGTTCCCCGGAATCTGATAAAACGGAAACGGCTGCTGTTGCATATATTCGAGATAACGCGCATAAGTACGCTCTACCGGTACTTGTGCAAGATCGCCAGTATGGACAAGCGTATCGATGTGATGATGGTTCAACTGAATTTGTTGAATCACATCGTGAAAACTCTGCTCTGGATTCATGCGGACAAATTCAAGATCTTCCTGATCCATTAAATGTGTGTCCGAGATCTGGATCAGTGTCCAGTCGTATTGTGGTGTATCCCTTAAAGTCATGTCCTTCCCCTTAGACATTCCTTGTAGTATGTATTTGTTGTTGTAACCATTGCAAGGCCATAATGACAGGTGCGTTTTTTAGCCGACCATTGGTTAATAATTCAGGAATATCAGCATAGTTTAAGATATGCAATTGAATATTCTCTCCTTCATCAGGCATGCCAAAGACTCCTCCATGTTCAGGCAGTTCTGCTTCAGCACTATAAAGGTGGAATAATTCCGCGCAGGCACCCGCAGAGGGATAAAAACTAAATAAATGCTGTAGTGCATCTAATTCACAGCCTGATTCTTCCAAACTTTCACGGCGGATGCAGCTTTCAGCAGATTCATCACCATCGAGCACGCCGGCAATAATCTCTAGTTGCCATGGCGAAGTTTCATCATCAATCGCCCCAATGCGGAATTGTTCAATTAAGGCAAATTTTTGTTGTTGATGACTATAGATCAGCACACCTGCTGCTTCAGGACGATGAATCAATTCACGCTGAATGGTTGGAATCATGCTGTCTTGATGGAATAAGCGGTGTCGAAGCTGAACTTTTTCAACTTGAATAAAGCCTTTATAAAGATGTTCACGCCCTTCAATGCTGTAATCTTTTTTGTTATATGTGGCCTGTTTAATAATATTCATAAGCGCTAATTAGGATGAAATCTTCCATTTCATCCTAACCGAGATTTTGTTGAATACAAAAGATTTTTTTTAAGCTTTACACTTTGTGGTACAACTTTTGACCATGTTCATGATAGGCCGCTTTCATGCTCTGTAAACCTGTTTCAATTTCAGGATTAGATTCTGAAGAAAGCTGCATATCTTGCTGATTTTTTGCATAATCTCTCACATTTTGTGTGATTTTCATCGAGCAAAATTTAGGTCCACACATCGAACAAAAATGGGCCGATTTATGTGCTTCTTTCGGCATGGTTTCATCATGCATGCTGCGCGCTGTATCAGGGTCTAAGCTCAGATTAAATTGGTCTTCCCAGCGGAATTCAAAGCGTGCTTTCGACAATGCATTATCACGGGCCTGCGCACCGGGATGACCTTTAGCAAGGTCTGCGGCATGGGCTGCAATTTTGTAGGTGATAATGCCATCTTTGACGTCTTTTTTATCTGGTAGACCTAGATGCTCTTTCGGGGTCACATAACACAGCATAGCCGTGCCGTACCAACCAATCATTGCTGCACCTATCGCAGAGGTAATGTGATCATAGCCCGGGGCAATATCGGTGGTGAGTGGTCCAAGGGTATAGAAAGGCGCTTCTTTGCATACCTCGAGTTGTAGATCCATATTTTCTTTGATCATATGCATTGGGACATGGCCCGGGCCTTCAATCATGACTTGTACATCATGTTCCCATGCACGGTGAGTCAATTCACCTAAGGTGCGTAATTCACTAAATTGAGCTTCATCGTTGGCATCTTGAATACACCCTGGACGTAAACCATCACCTAAACTGAATGACACATCATAGGCTTTCATGATTTCGCAGATTTCATCAAAATGCGTATACAGGAAGTTTTCTTCATGATGCGCTAAGCACCACTGCGCCATGATGGATCCGCCACGTGACACAATACCTGTTAAACGGTTGGCGGTGAGTGGAACATAACGAAGCAGTACGCCTGCGTGAATCGTAAAATAATCGACACCTTGCTCGGCTTGTTCAATCAGTGTGTCTTTGAAAATTTCCCAGGTTAAGTCCTCTGCGACACCATCAACTTTTTCTAAAGCTTGGTAAATCGGCACGGTGCCAATCGGTACAGGGGAGTTGCGAATAATCCATTCGCGGGTTTCATGGATATTTTTACCTGTCGATAAATCCATGATGGTGTCAGCGCCCCAACGAGTTGCCCAAGTCATTTTTGCCACTTCTTCATCGATGCTTGAACCAAGTGCTGAGTTACCAATGTTGGCATTGATTTTCACCAAGAAGTTACGACCAATAATCATCGGTTCACATTCAGGGTGGTTAATGTTGGCAGGGATAATGGCACGACCTTCAGCTACTTCTTGACGTACAAATTCTGGGGTGATTTCAGTTAAATTGCGTGCGCCAAAATTTTGACCGGCATGTTGGCGCATATCAACACCTTCACGCTGGCGCTGATTTTCACGAATCGCAATGTATTCCATTTCAGGGGTGATGATGCCTTGTTTGGCATAGTGCATTTGAGACACATTGTGTCCACGACGAGCGCGACGGGGTTTTGAAATATGCGCAAAACGAATCTCTGCAGTGCGGATGTCTCGAAGACGCTCTTGTCCAAATTTTGAAGTCAAGGTATCGAGTATTTCCGTATCATTACGTGACTCAATCCAAGATTCACGGACATTAGGTAGACCTTGATTCAGGTCAATTTGAATATTGGGGTCGGTATAAGCACCAGAGGTGTCATAGACCATAATCGGTAGATTTTTTTCTCCACCCAGACCTGTAGGCGTATCTGTAAGACTGATCTCACGCATTGGTACGCGAATATCTGGACGTGAGCCTTGGATATAGACTTTTTTTGACGCGGGGAGAATACGGGTGAGATCTTTAGCATCTTGTTCATGTTGAGCAGCGCGATCTGAAGCGGTGAGATTCGTTAATTGGTTCATTACAATGATCCTTATGAATGACATCAACGAATCAAGCACGACCAAAAACGTGGCAGTTTATCTGATGGATTCACCTGAAAATAAAGGCGTAAAACCAAGAGATAAGAAGGGCTTAAGTTTTTAGATGGCTTGATTCCTACGCAGGTATTAACCTGATCAGGTTCAACGGTACTCATCCTTAAATTTAGCGAACTAAATTTAGATGATCTCAGCAGGAAATTACCTGCGCTCCGTCAAGCTTTGTGCGGATATTAGCATGAAGGCTGTTTTAAAACAGTGTTATTTTTCATCGATTTTGCAGTGCAGAATTTTGGCTAGGCCCGTGTGCAATTGAACTTGCATTGGCTAAGTAGAGGACTGATTTACACAGATGGCGTCACTAAAACAGTCTTTCTTATAATGCGGATCAGGATTGCGGACACCAATTAAATTCAACAGCTGCGCTTCTGATCGCTGATTAGATGCAGCAGTATTTTGATCTAATAATTTTAAAAATAAACGCGCCTGATCTGCCAATTTGGAGTTTTTTAATTGAGCCAAGCGTTCAATTTCTTCCAAAGAACTGGCTTGAATACTGAGGCGGTCTGAAAAGTCATTGGAAACTGGACTATGTGCCGAACCAATAAATAACAATTTGCTATATTGATATAGCAATTGTTGTGCATCTTTTTTGTAGGGGCTATCTGGATATTGTTTGAGATAGTCTTCCCAAAAAATTGCACGTGTCGCAATCTCTTGCGGCTCAATGGCTAAACTTTGTTGCAGCAAGGCGGGTTGTGCATTTTGTTCAGCTAGTTTTTCAATAAAGACTTGCTCAGATTCTTCCATATAAGGCGCAAAAATTTTGGCTAAATATTCAGGACTGCGGCGATAGCGTAATTGTCCTTCACCTGCATCGAACAACTCCACATAAGCTTGGCCTTTATGTTTCAGTAAATACTGATCTCGGGCAGTGAGCTGCTCATAATGATTTTGTTGAATGGTGGGATGCTGAGCCATATCAAAGGCAAATTGTTCGAACGCCATTTGCTGTTGAGCTGTACGTTCAACATGTAAAAAGTTGCGATACATTTGATTGGACAAACGCAGTAATTTTTTTTGTTCGTCCGCTTTTAATAGCGGTAAGCAGACTTTGAGATCTTGGTTGATTTGTTCTAAAGCGAAAGTTGTTCGTTGATCGTCTATTTCCAGCATGTTTTTTTCAAGTTTTCTGCACAGCAAAGACAAATCGACTGCTTCTTTTTGAACAGTCTTATTGTTGGGAAACTCTGGTGCAGGTTGAGGTTCAGGCTGTTGTTGGCATCCATTCAACATACTGAAACATAAAAACATTGCACTAAACTTTGCAGGCAGCTGAAAAAAATTTGACACAGGAACTCGATGCGCTATAGAAGTGGTATTGTCCGATGGAATGTCGACTATTTTATAGATGAAACACGTGCAATATGTGTACTATTGTACAGTTCTTTGTTATAGCGTTGTGAGTAGTGTCCGAAAACGACTGAAATTATCCGGTTTTGTCGCATTTGATATAAAAAATTAATAAAAATCATACGGAAATTTGCAAGGATATGATTAGTATCTGCTTAGTTTTAGGCTTGAATATTCAATCTCGGGTATTTGAATATTAGGAATTTACAAAAAAAATGAACAAAAAAGTTGTGGTGGGTCTTTGTTTGCTTTTCACGAGTCAATGGGCGTGTGCGCTAGATCTTGTGCAAGCTTATGAACGTGCAAAACAAGAAGACCCCAATTGGCAAGCCAATAAACTACAATATGAAGCGGATAAATTGAATTTGGGGATTGCCAATGGGAACTTACTCCCGACGGTAACAATCTCCGGAAATGTGACCCGAAAAAATCAAAATTCCAACCAAAGTGGCGCTCAAGCAGGGCTGATCATGCCAGACAGCACCACAACAAGACAAATTGCGCTCACTGCCCGTCAGCCCATTTTTCGTTGGGATGCATGGGAGGGGCTGAAGCAAGTCAAGACCTCGATTAACTTAAGTGAAATCAATCTGCGGATTCAAAAACAAGATCATATTTTAAATGTCTCTGAAGCTTATTTTAATGTCCTACGTCAGCAAGCATTGACGGTTGCCAACTTACAAGAAGAACAGGCGCTATCTGAACAGCTGCGCATGATGAATGCTAAATTAAAAGAAGGCTTGGTGGCAAAAAGTGATGTCAGCGAAGCCAATGCTCAATATCAAAATGCTCGGGCCAACCGCATGGCAACCAATGTTCAATTGGTTTTGGCGCAGGAACAATTACAACAGTTGATTGGGCCATATCGAGAAAATTTGGCGGTGTTACGTGAAGATTTTCAGTTTGAAAAACCGATTCCAAACAATATACAAGCGTGGGAAGAACTGGCTCAGGAGCAGAACCTAGGCATTTTACAAGCGCGTATGCAACAACGTTATGCGGAAGATGGTAAACGTGTCGAAAAAGCCGCCTTATATCCTCAGATTGAAGCGGTAGGGACCTATGGGTATAACAAGCAAAGTCCACAATCCATCATGTCGCAAGATGGTCAATTTGATCAGGTGGGGATTGAAATGAACTGGAATGTGTTTAATGGCGGACGGACACAGAAATCCATTAAGCAAGCGTCGATCAATGTTGAGAAAAGCCAAGCTCAGGTGGATGCAGCGATTCGAAAAGCACAAACCGATGTAAAAAAATCATATATGCAAGTCGAAACGGATCAAAGTAAATTACAGGCACGTAAAGCCGCGATGGATTCTTCCGCGCAAGTGTCTTTGGCCTCACAAGCCCAGTACCAAGAAGGCCTGAAAACCATGGTTGATGTGCTACTGGCACAGCGTAATGCCTTTTCAGCCCGTCAAGATTATTTAAATTCCAAGTACGATTATTTAATACATGTACTGCAACTCAAAGCCTCCGTTGGGAAATTAACGGAAGCTGATTTAGTGGAAATGAATGCATGGTTGGTCGATCAGAAAAATCAGCCATCGATCCTACTAAAGAAATAGGCCATGGTCATAAAAGTTTCACAATCAATATGCTTTAATATGGCACTAAAATCTGCCGATTCACGTTGTAGTGGAGACTCGCTTTGCCTAATAATCCTGTTTTAAATCATCACATTTCTTCGCAATTCAATGAAGAGTTGCAGGATGTGCATACCAAATTTATGACCATGGGTGGTTTGGTGGAGCAGCAGGTTACAAATGCCATTCATGCCTTATTGGATACGGATGCAACGATGGCGATTGATGTTCAATTTCAAGACAATACGGTGAACCGTATGGAAACTGAAATTGATGAAGCGCTTACCCTGATTTTGGCGCGTCGTCATCCTGCTGCGATTGATTTGCGCATGGTGATTGCGATGTCGAAAGCCAACACCGATTTAGAACGGATTGGTGATGAAGCGGCAAAAATTGCCCGTATTGCACAAAGCTTGTGTGAAGAGGGTGGTTCACCGCGTGGTTATATGGAAACACGTCATATTGGCAACCAAGTCCGCGTGATGATTCATGATGCGCTCGATGCCTTTGCACGTTTGGATGTGGATCAGGCTTTACGTGTCCTTTTGGCCGATGCTGATATTGACCGCGAGTACCAATCGGCAACCCGTACCCTCATGACGTATATGATAGAAGATCCACGCCACATTACTCGGGTCATGAATGTACTTTGGGTGCTGCGTTCACTTGAACGTATTGGTGATCATGCTCGAAATATCTCTGAACAAGTGATTTATATGGTGAAAGGTCTAGATGTTCGTCACACCAGTGTTGAAGAAATTGAGCAAAAAGTTCAGCGTTAATTGATTAACATCAAGATGAACGAAGCCCATCAAACGATGGGCTTTTTCGGTCTAAAATTAACTATGTGTTTCTTCGTCTTCCTCAAAAGTTCGGGCAATTTTGTCAATATTCAAACTTTTTGCCATCGCATCAAAGATTTGCTTATAGGCACCTTCTTGATGGTACAAATTATGATGCTCCCCGTGTTCTACGATTTGTCCGTCTTTCATCACATAGGTGTAATCAGCATCGATAATTTGCGACAAACTATGCGAAATCATGATAACGGTACGCCCTTGCTTAATTTGATCCAGACTATTTTTAATTTGTTCAGCCGCGATAGCATCTAAACTTGCAGTCGGTTCATCTAAGAAAATAATCGGCGGATTTTTTAGGAACATGCGTGCCAAGGCAATGCGCTGTTGCTGTCCACCTGAGAGCAGTAAAGCATCGGCTTCATAGGCATGTGGCAGTTTTAAGATCTGATCATGGATCGAGGCTTTTCGTGCTGCATCAAAGACTTCTTGCTCTGTGGCTGTACTTTTGCCATAGCGAATATTTTCAAAAATTGAACCTGGGAAAATATGATTTTTTTGTAAAACCAAACCAATATTTTCACGTAAATACTGTGTATCAATCTGTTCTAAATCGATGCCATCAAGTTTGATATTGCCCGCTTGAGGATGATAAAACTTATCCAGTAAGCTAATTAATGTCGATTTTCCAGCGCCAGATAAACCAACCAAGGCGGTAATTTTATTTGGTTGGATGGTCATATTGATACGGTGCAATGCCTGAAAACCATTGGGATAGCTAAAGTCGACATTGCTTAATTCAAACTGACCTTGAATCGGAGGTTGAGCAGTGCCACTGGTTTCAATTTCATGATCCGCTTCTAAGATGTTAAAGAAGCTTTCTGAATAAATCATCGCAGAGTTAATTTCATCATAGATACGATGCAGCGAGCGAATCGGGGCAGAGACATTATTAAATAACAACACGTGATACATAATCATCCCGATACTCATTTGCCCATCCAAAACAAAATAGGCCGTCAGAATGATGATCAGCACTACACCGACCTGTTCAATAAAGGTTTTGAGTCCGTCAAAGATATAACTAGTTTGCCGTGTCTGCATCTGGTTTTCAGTCAGCGACTTTTGCAGATTTAATTGCTTTTTCGATTCGACGGCTTCTTTGTTAAAAGATTTAATGACCGTTATCGAATTGATAATACTCAGAATACCTTGATTTTTCTTTTCAAAATTATCGCGTAGGGCACGGCGTTTGCCTGCCAGTTTTTGTGATTGTTTGAAGGTCAGCCAAAAATAAATCGGCACGATAATTGTGGCCACCACGCCAACCCAAACATTGGCATAATACATTAAGCCCAGTGCAATAATCGCACTGGTAAATAGCGGTAAAATATCAATAAAAAAGATTTGAACCAGTCGTGTGAGCGAGCTAACCCCCCGATCAATTCGAGTTTGGAGTTTGCCTGCTTGGTTGTCTTGTTGATCGAAGAATGCCAATCGATAGGTGATAAATTTTTCAATAATGCCTTGGGACAAATCCTGAGAAATTAAAATACGTAATTTTTCACCAAACGATTTTTGTCCAAATTGCACGATGGCATTGATGACTTCTTTTCCCAGTAAGACTACGGTGATGGTGATTAATATATGCCAACCATTCGCTAGACCGAGGCCTTGTTGTAAAATCTGATTGATGCTGTCTACAGCATATTTGAGTGTCAGGGCATTCACCTGTGCCGTGAGTGAGCCAATTAAGGTCAAGATCAGCGTCACGACCACCAGCCAGCGGTATGGCTGTACAAATGGACGTAATTTTTGGAAAAGCTGCCACAGGTTCATAAGCAATTATTTTTATTGTGAATATGAGCTTTAGTCTAAGACTGAAAATTCTATGCGACAAGTAATGACAATGTTTTGATTTGTGACGAGAGTTTTTCGGCTAAGATATTTTTTAAATGTGCTCACGACATCAGCATCACGCTGCTGTGCCAAACAGTGTTGAGTTGAACCGATGAATTTTGAATTATTTACGCCTGAACCGCATGCAAATCTGTTGCCCTATGATGGTGAAGTTGAAGATTATGGATTGATCTTCAATGCTGAAGACAGTGATAAATATTTACGCTATTTCCTCACGCAGTTGGCTTGGCAGCATGATGAAGTCATTTTGCATGGACAGTATTTTCAAACGGAACGAAAAGTGGTTTGGTATGGAGATGCTCATTATGAGTATCACTATTCAGGCATGCAAAAGCAGGCATTGATCTGGAATCCAGCTTTACTGCGCTTAAAGCAACATATTGAGCAACGGGTGGGTCAGACGTTTAATTCCTGTTTGGCCAATTTATACGAAAATGGTACGCAAGCGGTGGGGTGGCATAGTGATGATGAGCCATCTTTGCTTTCACCCACACAGCAGGTGGTGATCGCATCTTTGAGTTTTGGCGCAAGCCGAAAGTTTTGCTTTAAACATAAAAGCACTCAAGAGAAAGTACAGCTTTTACTGCAAAGTGGACAGTTGATCGTGATGCGTGGGCAAACCCAACGATATTGGAAACATGCCCTAATGAAGTCGATGAAAGTGACCGAGCCGAGGGTGAATTTAACCTTTCGTTATTTCTATGATCAACAGCCGTAAAAAAAGCCCATATCTAGATGAGCTTTTTTCTTTCTCTGAGGAAGAGTATAGAGACAATCAACTGAAATCATGGAACACATGGTTGAGATGACTACTAAAGAACAATAATCATATTATGATAATTTATCCAATATTTATAATTAATAAATTCAATTAATAATATAAATTTATCAGATTAATTAAATATCATCTTTACAACATCGCATCAGTTGTGCGCAAACTGATCAGATTTAAATGGCGTCCGATTCTTCCATCATACTGCTGTATTTTTTCTCAATACGCGCTGTACAGTCTTGCATCATTTCTACGATTTTTTGAAAATTCATAAATTCAAAACGATTTTTAGACGCCAATAGGGTCAAAGCAAGCGGGGGTTCTTTACTGGAAAATTTAATCGGAATCGATAGGCTCGACATATTCGGGTCAACTTCACCATTGGAAAAATAATAACCCTGCTTTTTAATCTTTTTCATTTGCTGCATAAATTCTTCTTCATTATGCGCAAAACCAACTTGAGATAACTCGTCCGCAAAACGGTGGTAATAATCTAAAATCCGTTGCTTAGGTAACTGCGACAAAATCACTTTAGACGATGAGCCTTTGTACATTGGACGTGGGCTACCTCGACCATATGCCAAGGCAGTATAGTCCTTATACAGTTCATGATGTACATCAATACATGAGTCGATATTCAGATGCGTCAATAAGCAACAAGACTCTGTGCGTTCCACAATTTCTTTCATGAAGGGAATGCTAATTTGCACCAATGGATCGGTGGTGCGAGAAATAAAATCAAGCACAGCAATTTTTGAACCCAGTGTGTAATCGCCAGAAGTCCCACTGAGGCGCTGCAATAATTCAGCAGAAACCAGTTCTTTTAAATAGCGATAGCTCGTTGGTTTAGATAAGCCTAATTCTTCACTAATAATGTCGACATTGATGATGGGACGAGCAACTGAAAATAAGTCGAGTACGGTGAGAATTTTACCAAAACTGGAAAGCGCCATAAGAACCTGCTTGGTCACAATAAAAATGAATCGTTAAGTTACTTTATAACAAATTGCTCGGCCTGATGTTGCGCTTTTCTACACTGGAAATGAAACAAATCTGAAATATCACAGGGTTTCTTGGGTTATTCTGATAAAAGCATAATAAAAAATTGAAATACGCATTTAAAATATAGGTAAATTATCAAAATAAGATATTTATATTGACTTTAATTTGTTTTTTTAGCAAAATTGTTGTGAAAATATCTTATATTGAATAAATATTGCCCATTCTTTCGATGCGCAGGCAATGTTGCACACTACTTTTTGTATTCAAATGGTTTGAAACACGATTTGAATCGCTTCTTTACTTATTGAAATTTCTAGTCATTCCTGTGCCGTGATACAGGTTGTGCTGTCGAATGTTTAAGCATTCGATACGAGGCCGTTTTCACTAAAAAGAAGCAAACCGACGAGATCAATCATGCTGCTGACGAAACAAATACTCGCTTTTCGGCCCAATAAAATGGACTGGATTTTTGCGACCAAAACGTTCATCGCGGGCATGTTGGCATTGTATGTAGCCTTTGTACTGAATTTGGCTTATCCGATTTGGGCAATTGGCACCGTTTTCGTGATCGCGAATCCATATTCAGGGATGACGTCTTCAAAAAGTTTGTATCGTGTATTAGGAACATTCTTAGGGGCGGCTGTGTCAGTGGTGACACTGCCACATCTTATTCATATGCCAGTACTGTTTACGGTTTTTTTGGCTGTTTGGGTTGGTTTTTGCCTGTATTTGTCACTGCTAGACCGTACGCCTCGTAGTTATGTTTCCATGTTGGCGGGTTATACCACGGTCATTATCTGTTTTAACGTGGTGTATTTTATTGATACCGCTTCGATCTTCGATATGGCCTTGGGGCGTTTTCTTGAAATTACGGTGGGTGTGGTCTGTAGTGCCATCGTGACTACGACATTATTTCCAATGCATATTGGCCCTGCAGTCGAAACACGGGTGAGTAAAACCTTTGCCGATACCAAAGAAATTTTTGATCAGATTTTATTAGAGCCTGCCGAACTAGAAAATTATTCAAAAAATCTCGGCAATATTGCACGAGATATCGCGGATATACATGTCATGGCGGTGCATTTGTCTTATGAAAAATCCACCTTAAAAGGTATGACACGTCCATTGCAGGAAATCTTGCATCAGTTGAGTTTGTTGGTCAGTAACTTGGTGGCCATGTCTGAGCGGATGAAACAATTAGACGGTCTGGACACACATTATCGGACGGCACTCAAGCAAGCCCATGAACATATTGCCGCGTTTTTATTAGATCGACATCAGATTGAGGAAAGTGAACTTAATCAATTACCTGAACAATTTGAGCAAGATTTTCAACACATTCAGACACAGGCATTGCCAACACAGCAGGTGATTTTGGGTAGTCTAAAAATGGATATTCGCCATTTTATTCAGAATATCCGTGCGATTCGTCTGCTTTGGCAGCGGGTACAGCAAGGCGACTCCACTTTACCGGCCACACTGACCGCCTTGGGTAATAGTCATTATCCGACTTTGCACCGAGATGCGGGGGTTGCTATTCGTGGCGGGGTGTCTGCATGTTTGATTATTTTAATTTCTACGGGTTTTTGGATCGTTAGTGGTTGGAAAGCTGGATTTATGATGGCTGAAATGGCTGCGATCAGTGCTTGTATTTTAACTGCAATGGATAATCCTGTTCCTGCATTGAAAATGTTTATTCGCGCGAATATGTATGCAGCGGTCGTGGTCTTTATCTACGCCTATGGCATTTTCCCGCATGTGACCGCTTTTTGGCAGTTGATCGTGGTATTAGCACCGTTTGTGATGTTCTGTCTGATGCTATTTTTACATCCGCCTTTGATTGGGATCAGCTTGCCACTTTTGATGGGGACCATCATGGGACTGAATTTTCAAAACCGCTTTAGCCTCGATCAGGTGTTTTTCTTTGATGCATCGATTGGGACGGTTTTGGGACCCATTATTTCGGTGTTTATTATTCATTTAGTGCCTGCGATGTCACCAGATATGACGGCCCAACGCATACTTTCACAGCATTACAAGGCACTGCGTCAGGCTTTATATCTGCCATACGGCTTACCGTTTCGGGTGCATTTACGCAGTATGTTGGACCGAATCGGCATCCTAAATAGCAAAATGGTGCAATCAGGGAACTTGAAACAACAGATCGAGTGGGCTTTGGTGGAAGCCAGTGCGGTGATTGATTTGACCCGCTTGCAAGAACTCATGAATAAACTCGATCCGAATGATGCACTGCTCAGCGAACTCGAAGAGTTACAACAAGATTTAGATGACTATTTTCGTGCCATGGAACAAGGGCAAAAGAATGTCTTTATGAGCTTGAAACAGCAAATTGTAAAGCGAATTCACCGATTAAATCAGGCCGTTCAGAGTGTTGAGAATGATGATGTTTTACATCGTATTCAGTATTCACTGAACAATATTCAAAGCAGTTTGTGTCATGTCCTAACACAGCAGACTCCAAATCATTTACAGGTCGAGGCACAACATGGGTGAGCTAAATGTATATGGCATTTATGTGCCCATTCTATTGATTCAAGCGGTATTGGCCTATCTGTTATTGCGGGTCATCATGCGTTTGCTTGACCGATGGATGGCGCAAGATTGGGTGCCGATGTCCAATATTTTTTATTTGGGTGTATTTGTGATGTTGCTTTGGCTGGTGCATGAAATCTTTATTTTCTGCCAGTTCTAAGCCCCTAAAAAAAATGAAATGATTGAGGTAATCGTATGACCAATTTGAATGTCCGAAAATATGTTCGGCCTGTATTGTTGATAATCGTGCTATGCGGCGCATTACTTGCGCTGAAACATATTTGGGACTATTACAATTCGGAACCATGGACGCGTGATGGACGGGTACGTGGTGACGTGATTCAAGTGTCATCGGATGTTTCTGGTTTGGTCACAGACGTTTTGGTTCAAGACAACCAACAAGTGAAAAAAGGCCAAGTGTTATTTCGTATAGATATGGCACGTCAAGCGTTGGATGTTGAGCAAGCCAAATCTGACTTGGCGAAAGCCAAAGCAGGATTAGCAGGGGCTGAAGCACAGCTTGCTGAAGCCAAAGCAAATCTAGTGAAGTCACAAGCCAATATCAACCTTGCAAATAAAAATGCAAATCGTTATGCAAGTTTGATGGACGGTGCGATTTCAAAAAAAGAACAAGATCAAATGTTTGCAGTACGTGATCAATCACATGCAGAGCATGAGCAAGCTCAGGCCGCGATTGAACAAGCCAAAGCCAGTGTGGTGCAGCAAAAAGCCCTAATTGAAGCAGCGAATAGCAGTTTGCATTTGGCTGAGTTGAATTTAAAACGTTCGGAAGTGGTTGCACCGACTGATGGAACATTGTCTAACTTTGAACTCAAAGCAGGGAATTACGTCAAAGTAGGCCAAGCCGTAGCGGCCTTAATTGACCGTCAACAATTGTATGTTGTGGGATATTTTGAAGAAACCAAACTGGATAAAATCTATGTTGGCGCACCTGCAACAATCCAACTGATGGGAAGTTCTGAAGTTTATAAAGGCCATGTACAAGGCGTTGCAACAGGGATTGAAGACCGTGAACGCACCTCGACTGATGGCTTACTTGCCAATGTTAATCCAACCTTTAGTTGGGTCCGTTTGGCACAGCGTGTACCAGTGAAAATTGTACTGGATGAAGTACCGCATGATCAGTTGGCTTTTGTCGCGGGTCGAACCACCACGATTCATATTGTGGATAAAAACTAAGTTATCCCCAATCATTTCATTTGCGCAGCATTGAGTGATCAATCTTGCGCATAAAAAAGCATCCTCTTTTGGATGCTTTTTTATTTGCCTGTTTGTTGAAAGCGCTTAAGGTTTTAGCCCGACTGGATTTCGATACCAACTTTCAATAAACAATGCTGCAGCAAGGCTGTCGGCAGAAAGATTCTTCGCACGGCCTTGGGCTTGATAATGATCTAATTCATCACGCGCTTCACGTGTCGTTAAGCGTTCATCGACCATCAAGGTTTCAATATTGGTTTGGTGGCGAAGGCGTCGTGCAAATTTACGCGCACGTGTGGAGAGTTCAGACTCGCTATCATCCATATTGAGCGGTAGACCCACGATGAACAAATCCGGCTGATACTGTTTCACAATCTTGAGTAGATTATCCCAATTGGGAATGCCATCTTTCATGGGAAAGAGTGGCAGGGGATTTGCACTTTCAATCAAGGCTTGTCCCACAGCTATGCCTGTTTTTTGTGTGCCAAAGTCAAAGGCCATAATCATTTGATATTGTGGTAAATCAGGCATGTCCAATCTCAGATGATAACCACGCGCGGTCTACGCCCATTTTTTTATAGGCAGCGTCCCAGCGGTCGTCATAAGGTAAGTTAAATATTAAATCCATGTCTGAGTCACAAATGAGCCAATCACCCCGAGCAATTTCTTCTTCTAATTGGCTTTTACCCCAACTGGCATAGCCTAGAGCCACCTGATAACGACCCACACCTTCATTGTGTGCAATCGCATCTAAAATATCTTTAGACGTGGTAATGCAGACATTTTCACCTACAGCAATAGACGAATGCCATGTCGGTTGACCGGTATGAAGAACAAAACCTGCCTCTGGGCGCAAAGGACCACCTTGCAACACTTCATGAGGATGCACATTATCTGCCTCAATTTCCAAATCATTCAAGAGTTCTTTGATCTGCAAGCCCGAAGGACGATTAATAATGATGCCTTGAGCGCCATCTTCATCATGTCGCGCTAAATAAATCACCGTATTGGCAAAGAATTCATCGTTCATTTCGGGTGGAGCAATCAGGCAGCGGTGTGTGAGGTATTGTTTAGTCACCTAATGGCTTCTCCTTATTGGGGTAAGTTTCATTCTTGGGGGTGAATTGCATTCGAATAACGTTGTATTTATCAACATACTAGACTCACAAGTTTTCAACAATGAGTTTTTCTGCAAATTCAATATTTGTCATGCTCGACCAGTGAGGGACATGCTAAAAATCTTCATCGTGCAGGCAGGTCTACAGTACGGTGAATTGTAAAGCGATGATTGGTGATTTGAACAACAGCAGTACAAAAGTGAGGAGAAGATATACGTGATGGATGACTGAGATTGCTTAAAATAGCAGGATAAACTGAGGGTAAAACAATGACACATTTTTCAAAAATAATAGGGATGGCACTCTGTGCAAGCCTACCTATTTCAGGCTTTGCAGGAAGCGCTGACTTACAAAAACATGAATCTCAGGTGATTAAAAAATATAAAAACTTAAATTTTTATGAGGTCAATGAAGCGATAGAACGTGAAATTGTGGATGTCATTGCGGCAGATCCGAGCAGTTTTCACTACGGATTTACGCAACTCGAAAAGCAAGGTTTTGTTCATGTGCAATATTCACCAGATAAAAAACTTAAATTTTATAGTTTTGATGTGTCTGGCGGAGGCACCATGGGGGAGTGGAGCAGCTATGTGCAATATGCAACGGGAAAAACGCAACATTTAGATCAATTTGACTCAGGCTATATCAATCAAATTTTGCCGGTCAACATCCAAAATAAAACTGTATATTTGGTGAAGAGTTATTATAAAGGTGATAATTGCAGTGGACTACATCATCTAAGAGCTGTTGAAGTTGGACCAAAACAGTTACTTAAATCTTATGTATTTCAAACTAAGCAAAAGAAACTAGATCAAATCTCGGTAGATTATGACTGCCATTATGAAACCGATCGTCGTAGCGGTAATGAATATCTCAAAATCAGTCCGAAACACGTGGATGTTATGTTACTCAATCAACAACATCAGCCGCAGTATAAATATTTACGCTATAGCTTAGGCTCGAAAGCCTTTGTGTATCAGGGGATTGTCAAATAGTGTATTTAAGAAAAAAGCCTGTGTACTTTGAATACACAGGCTTTTTTGAAAGCATCAAAAATTAACTATGTTGAAATTTTAATTGTCGTAATTGTTTTGCGTGTTGTAAGGTCGTTTGACTAATCTCCACACCACCGGTCATTCGAGCCAGCTCTTGAATCCGATCATCTTCTTCGAGCTCGATAATCGTACTGCTAGCAGGGTCGGTTTGACGTTTTTTTACCAACAAGTGCTGATCCGATTGTGCTGCAACTTGCGCTTGATGCGTGATACATAGAATTTGCACATGTTGCGCAAGGTCTGCCAATAAACGCCCCACAATTTCCGCTGTACCCCCACTGATCCCAACATCAATTTCATCAAAGACTAAGACTTCCGATTCAGTTTTTTCAGCATTCATCACTTGCATGACTAAGGCAATACGAGATAATTCACCACCCGATGCCACGCGTGCTAGAGGCTGAGCAGGAATCCCTTTGTTGGCTGTGAATAACAGCTGAATAAAGCTTAAACCTTCACTCGAAACATGTTCAAGTGGTTCAAATTTAAATTCAAAATGCGCTTCAGGCAGAGCCAGTTGTTTGACTTGTTCAGTTAATTGTTTAGCCAATGGCGTAGCAGCGTCTCGGCGTATTTGATCCAAGTGCTCGGCTTTAGAAATGAAGTCTTGATGAGAAACCTCGACTTGTTCTGCCAACGTTTCAGGATCTTCCAGCTGATGCAGTTGCTCTAACTCAAGTTGCCACGCTTCGTATTCTTGTTTTAAATCTTCAGGCTGAGTACGATATTTACGCGCTAAGCGATGAAAAACTTCCAGTTTGGTATTTAATTCGTCCATACGTTCAGGATCGAAACTTTGACGATCAATAAACTGACGTAAATTTGCGGTGGCATCTTCAATTTCACTTTGAGCGTTCAGTAGCGACGTATAAATTTCAGAAAGTTGTTCACTACGTCCTGCATGCGATTCAATTCGACGAATGATCGCGCCCATTTCTTGATTGATATTTTGCTCGGCGTCATCGAGGGCATTTAGACCATAGCTACAATCCTGCATGATATGTTCATGATGACTGAGACGGTCAAATTCTTGCTCGATTTCTTTGTAGTCCGTTTGCACAAGGTCTTCAAGTTCTTCCAATTGAAGTTCAAGCGTTTCTATCCGTTGCTTACGTGTGGCTTGGGCGTCGAGTGCTGCTTGGTGCTGTCGAATGTCCTTTTGCCACTTGCTATAGGCATCACGAACGGCTTGAGCCGGCTGATAAAAATTGTAATAGCGATCTAGCCAATGTTTTGGATAGGGCGGTTCTAAGAGTTGTTGTTGGCTGTGTTGGCTATAGAGTTGTACCAATAAGCGGCCAATTTCTTTTAATTCGGATAAGCTGCTCGGACGTCCATTAATCCATGCTTTGCTGCGACCTGTTGCAAAAATCACGCGACGTAAATGAATTTCTCCAGACTCATCATCCAGCTCATGTTCTTTGAGCCACAGTGCTTCAGGACTGTACTCTTGGTAGCTAAAGGTCGCTGTCACATCGGCTTTGTCTGATCCATAGCGCACATAGTTGGTGTCTGTTCGTTCACCTAAACATGCTGATAGTGCGTCTAGCAGCAAAGATTTACCAGCACCTGTTTCACCCGTCAGGACGTTAAAGCCTTGTTCAATGTCGATGGCTAAATGGTCGGCTAATGCAAAATTGATCAGAGTTAAATGTGTCAGCATAAACGCATCCGAGCTGCGAAAAGTTCTAGTTAAAGATAATTAAGTTTTGTTTTGGTCACAAGATAAGTTTTATTTTAAGATGACGAAAAACCTCATAATTCTATCCTAAATTTCAGTTTAATAAGAAATTAGTTTCGTATCTGCCGTAAGCACGCAGTGTAGTGATGCAAAGAGTAAATGATCTTGCATAACGTGAGCTTAAACCATCCAACATTTTGCTAAGTTCTCACAAAACACGTTTGTGTATGTATTCTTGTATCTAATCTAAAGTGTTATTGCCTTAAAACGTCATGATTTGGTCTCTTAAATCCGTCCATATAATTCATTATCCATGTATATCTGTGAAATGATTTTGCAGCGTTTCTATAGACCCTAACTAGGACTTTAGTGGATGAAATAAAAAAAGTATTTTGTACAAAAGTACAGTTTGTTTTAGATTCTCAATGTCAAGATAGTGAGATGGTATTGGGACATATCCACTTCTCAGATTTTTGTAATTATCTATCTCAAAGTTTTCAACACTGATTGATTAGTTTTTGCAGCACAATTAAACTACTTCAATCAAAATATTATAAATATGCTTTATCTGGAGAAAACGCATGTCAGCACAGTTTGATCATGTATCAGTCATCAAAAAATCAAATGTTTATTTTGGCGGTCTATGTATCAGCCATACTGTGCAATTTGAAGATGGAACAAAGAAAACACTGGGTGTGTTGCTTCCAACTGAACAAGCGCTGACTTTTGAAACTCATGTACCTGAACGTATGGAAATTATTTCAGGTGAATGTCGTGTTCAAATTGCTGATAGCGAAGAAAGCGAACTATTCCGTGCGGGTCAATCGTTCTACGTGCCAGGTAATAGCCGATTTAAAATTGAAACAGATGAAGTCTTGGATTATGTGTGCCACTTAGAAGGCTAATAATTCAATCCATTTAGGCACAGTTTTTTAACTTCAAATCGGTTAAACTATGTGTCATAGCATAAATCCTGTAAAGCTTGCTTTGCAGGATTTTTCTTTTTGATAACCTAAGCTGTGCGCTGGGTGATCATACCCTGTTTAAAAGTTTTCGAAGTTTGCAAATTAGAGGTCGTTCATGGCGAAACCGGAATATTATTATGGCGTTCATTCAGTGGAGTCATTACTGGAACTTGAGCCAGAACGCGTATTAACTTTATTTGCGTTAAAAGGACGTGATGATCAGCGTTTAAAACGTATTTTTGAGTTGGCAGAACCGTTTGGTGTCAGCATTCAAAAAGCTAGCCGTGATAGTTTGGAAAAACTTGCGGGACAACCGTTCCATCAAGGTGTGGTCGCGGCTGTACGCCCCCATCCAATCTTAAACGAAAAAGATTTAGAGGCTTTATTACAAGCCAATCCCAATGCGTTGCTATTGGCTTTAGATCATATTACAGACCCACATAACCTTGGTGCATGTATCCGTACAGCGGCAGCTATGGGCGTTGAAGCCGTGATTGCACCGCGTGATCGTTCAGCGACGCTTACCCCAACAGCCCGCAAAGTTGCTGCTGGTGGTGCTGAAAAAGTGAAGTTTATTCAGGTGACCAACTTAGCACGTACATTGGCTCAAATCAAAGAAGATTTTAACGTGCGTGTGGTCGGCACCATGCTAGATGAAAAAGCTTTGCCGATTCAAAAATTTGACTTTACTGGTACGGGTGTATGTGTGGTGATGGGCGCTGAAGATACAGGTTTGCGTCCTATTACGCAGGCGCAATGTGATCAAACTGTTTACATCCCAATGGCTGGTAACTTGCAAAGCTTAAATGTCAGTGTCGCAACCGGTATGGCATTGTATGAAGCATGTCGTCAACGTAATAATGAATTGAAATAGAAGTGATGATGTCTCCCCAAAAGCAAGGTTATTTATATGTTTTCATTACCATGTGTATTTGGGGCGGATTCACCTTAACAGCGCGTTTAAGCGCCAATTGGGGAATCAGTGCTTGGGACATTACCGCACTTCGGTTTGCTTTGGCATTTTGTATATTAATGCCAATTTTGATTTATAAAAAAGATACGGCTTTTTTATGGAAGAAAGAGCCTTTTATCCTTGCCATGCTCGGCGGGGTGACCTATTGCTTAACGGCCTATAGTGCGTTTCATTATGCTCCTGCGGCCCATGCTGCAATTTTTCTCAATGGTTGTATTCCCTTATGTACAGCCATAGCCGCGTTTCTGATCTTCAAACAGCCGATCGATAAGCATACGTGGATCAGTGTGGTGATTATGGTCTCTGCCATTAGCTTAATGAGCTATTTAATGTACGTCGAGACTGGTGTGGCATTTGGTTTAGGTGATTTGCTATTTTTTATCAGTGCCATTTGGTGGGGGATATTTACGGTATTGCTTAAGCAATGGAGGCTCTCTGCTTGGCATGCCATGGCGGGGGTTGCGGTTTGGTCTGCCGTGGTATTCGTGCCTATTTATCTACTATTTTTCCCTAAACATTGGTCTGACCCAGAGCCATTGCAACTCATTGGACAAGTTATCTTTCACGGTATTTTTGTGGTGATTATTGCGACTTTAACGTATGTAGAGGCGATCAAGCGTCTGGGTGCATTTAAAGCCGGAAGTATTGTAACTTTGGCACCTTTTATTGCTGCAATTTTAGCGGTACCGCTGCTGAATGAACCCTTAAGTTTTGCAATTGTGTGTGGATTGGTCGGGATGGGGATTGGAGCGATTCAACCGTGGAAATGGTTGGGACGAAAGGATAGTCTAGAGCAGCAACTCGAACAACAAAAAAAGCAGTCTGAGTAAGACTGCTTTTTTATTTAGCTTTTTTCAGCGTGCGCTAAGTACTTGAGATGCAACGGTCGAAGCTGTGCATAAAGGTGATCTAAATGACCATCATTCAGCACGATATCATCTGCAATTTTTTGCTTTTCCTGACGCGACATTTGCACTTGAATGATTTTTTGGATTTGCTCGATATTTTGACTATCGCGCTGTGATGCACGCTGAATTTGCAATTGTTCCGTGGCATCAATCAGCAAGGTGTGATTGGTCAATTCATGTTGATTGGTTTCAAATAACAGTGGCGAAACCAAGATGACATAGGGGCTGCTTGCTTCGTTTAATTGTTGGATAATGGACTGGCGTATTGCTGGGTGGGTAATGGCTTCAAGTGCTTGACGTGCTGTAGGATCTTTAAAGATATGCTCACGTAATGCACGCCGATTTAACTCACCATTCGCAAGTAAAACCCAATCACCAAATTGTTGTTTAATCTGAATCAGTGCGGGTTGCCCCGGTTCGACAACCTCGCGAGCAACGATATCAGCATCGACGACTTGAATGCCTTGGAGTTCAAACCAATTGCTTGCAGCAGATTTTCCGCTACCGATACCACCTGTTAAACCCAAGACAAATGTCATACAACGACCTTACTGACCCAAATAAATTTTCATAATTTGATCACCCCATAAAAAGGCGATCCATCCAGCGATGGCAATATAGGGACCAAATGCAAAAGGTTGGTTTTCTTTACGAACTTTGAGCAAAATAATGCCAATGATTGCACCCACCAGTGAAGAGAGTAATACAATCAGTGGAAGCAGGAAAGGGCCCATCCACGCACCCAAGGCAGCTAAAAGCTTAAAGTCACCATAGCCCATACCTTCTTTGCCAGTGATGATTTTAAATAAATAGTAAACAATCCATAGGCATAAGAACCCGATGATATACCCCCAAATGGCTGAGGTTGCAGAGGTATAAATGGCATAGCTATTCACGCCAAGCCCGAGTGCAGCCAAAGGAAGGGTATAGCGGTCAGGTAAAAGTTGGGTGTCAAAGTCAATAAATGTTAAGGCAATCAATACATAAGTCAGCACTAGACCAAATAGCATCTGGATGGTTGGACCAAAAACTGCAACAACAATCAGCGCACAGATCATGGTGAGTAATTCGATCAGTGGATAACGGCTACTGATTGGATTTTGGCAACTTCCACATTTTCCGCGTAAAACGATCCAACTGATAACCGGAATGTTTTGATACCAACGAATGGGCGTTTTGCATTTTGGGCAGGTTGAAGCAGGTGTGCTCAGTGTGATCTTTGTTTCGTCAATAATCGGTTGATCCGGATGTAAAAACAGTTGGCAATCCGTACGCCATTCTTGTTCCATCATCTTTGGTGTGCGGTAAATTACTACATTCAAAAAACTACCGATGCAAAGACTAAAAATCCCAACTGCGATATATAACGCAATTGGGGTATTAATTAAATATGTTATTAATTCTTGCATTAAACCACAGAACCCATTTGGAAGATTGGAAGATACATTGCAATCACAAGACCACCAACGAGGACACCTAGTACCGCCATAATCAAGGGTTCCATCATCGAAGTTAAGCCATCTACGGCATTATCCACTTCATTTTCATAATGCGTTGCCACTTTGTCTAGCATAGCATCCAAGGCACCGGATTCTTCACCAATAGCCACCATTTGAATCGCCATAGATGGGAATTTATCGGTGACACGCATCGCAAACTGCAGCTGTTGACCAGTCGCCACATCTTCACGAATTTTCATGACCGCTGTTTCATAGACCACGTTGTTGGTTGCACCTGCGGTTGATTCAAGCGCATCAATTAAGGGTACACCGGCAGCAAAAGTGGTTGCCAAGGTACGGCTATAGCGGGCAATAATTGCTTTATAAACCAAATCCCCAAAAATTGGTGCTTTGAGTGCAGCTTTGTCTAAGAAGTCTCTGAAAGCTTTGCTACGTTTTTTTGCTTCCATGAAACCAGCAATCACAGCGCCAATTCCAATGATGAGGAAGAACCAATATTTTTGCATCCATTCCGACATGTTCACTACCATTTTGGTAAAGGCAGGTAGGTCTGCACCAAACGATGAAAACAAGTCTTGGAATACGGGAACTACTTTCACCATCAAAATGATCGTCACAATAACCGCGACAACAATTACCGCAGCTGGGTATTTCATGGCTTTTTTAATTTTTTGCTTAAGCAATTCACTTTTTTCTTTGTAAATTGCAACACGGTCTAACATGGTTTCAAGTGCACCCGATTGTTCACCTGATTCAACTAATGAGCAAAATAGGTTGTCGAAATACTGCGGATATTTACGGAGTGCACCAGCAAATGTATTGCCACCTTCAACTTCACCTTTAATCCCCAAGACCACTTCACGCATGGCTGGGTTTTCTAAGCCTTCCGCCACGATTTCGAACCCCTGAACGAGCGGTACACCGGCTTTCATCATGGTTGCAAGTTGGCGCGTGAATACCGTGATATCCAAAGTGGATACTTTCTTTTTCATCAAGCCTTCGAGAATGTTTTTACGTTTTTCTCGAATGGTTTTAATGGTGATGCCTTGCTTACGTAAAGTGACTTTAGCTAAAGCCATATTGCGCGAAGGCAACTCTCCTTTAATTTTCGCCCCTTTGCGATCCACGCCTTCATAACTGAAGGTTGGCATCATCTGCGCTTTTTTTACAGCCATGAATTTATCCTTATTTTTAAATACTAATTCACTTACTCACTGGTCACACGATTGACTTCTTGAAGTGAAGTCACCCCCTGCATGACCTTAATTAAGCCTGAACGGCGTAAATTGTTAAAACCTGCTTGATTTGAAGCTTCGGCAATTTGTAAGGCATTGCCATCTTCCATAATAATTCTTGAAATTTCAGGTGTCACTTTCATGACTTCATATATACCGACACGGCCTTTATAGCCTTCACGGCATTCGGCACAACCCACAGGCTGGTATATTTGGAATTCTGGTGTATTTAAATCATCTTCGGTAAAACCAAGCTCCAATAGACTTTGTTTTGGTACGTCTACTGTTTCTTTACATTGTGAACATAGGCGACGTGCAAGTCGCTGCGCAATGACAAGGTTCACGGATGTCGCGATGTTAAATGAAGGCACGCCCATATTGCGTAAGCGTGTCAGTGTTTCAGGTGCACTATTGGTATGCAGTGTAGACATCACCATGTGACCTGTTTGAGCCGCTTTAATTGCAATTTCAGCCGTTTCTAAATCTCGAATCTCACCGACCATCACAATATCAGGGTCTTGACGTAAGAATGATTTTAAGGCTGCAGAGAAGGTGAGGCCGACTTTATTATTTACGTTGACCTGATTGATCCCTTCTAAGTTAATTTCCACAGGGTCTTCGGCCGTTGAAATATTGGTATCTTCACGGTTGAGAATATTTAAACCTGTATATAGAGATACGGTTTTACCGGAACCCGTTGGACCGGTAATGAGTAGCATGCCTTGTGGTTTTTCTAAAGCCTGCATGAACAGTTCTTTTTGATCCGGTTCATAACCCAACGCATCAATCCCTAGCATCGCACTAGATGGATCAAGGATACGTAGAACAAGTTTTTCACCAAACAATGTCGGTAAAGAGTTCACACGGAAGTCGATAGCTTTGTTCTTTGAAAGTTTTAACTTGATACGACCGTCTTGAGGTATACGCTTTTCCGAGATGTCCATTTGTGACATGACTTTTAAACGTGAAGCGAGTCGAGTAGCGAGCTGCAAGGGCGGATTTGTAATTGTTCTTAACACGCCATCGACACGGTAGCGGACGCGATAGGTTTTTTCGTAGGGTTCGAAGTGTAAGTCAGATGCACCCATACGAATTGCGTCGACTAGCAGCTTATTGATGTATTTAACAATCGGAGCTTCATCCCCCGTTGCCTCATCTTCATCTTCTTTCGCTGGATCAATAGTTTCCTGTTCTAAATCAAGATCAAAGTCATCATCAAAGTCAAAAGTACTTTCTTCAGCAAAGTTCTGTTCAATTAACTTTTCAAGTTTGTCATGTTCAACAATAATTGTTTCAGTATTCAGCTTACTACCAAATCGAATGGCATCCACTGCTTCAATATTGGTGGGATTACTGATCGCAACGAATAATAAATTGCCATGTTTAAAAATAGGCAAAATACGATGCTTGGTAATGAGTTTATCTTCAAATTCATCACGTATAATTAAAGACGTATCATAAGTTGAAATATCAAAAACCGGTTCACCGAACTCTATCGAGATGGTTTCTGCGATCAGGCGTGCTGAAAGGTGATATTCCTGAATCAAATGCGGCACGATATCTTGATGAGCCTTTTTTGAATTTTGCAGCGCTGCTTGCATTTTTTCGGCAGACAGATGCCCTTCGTCAACTAAGCGACGAATAAACCCCGTAAATCTTGAAGAACCTTGAACTGCTGTCATGCTTTTACTTGCCTATGCTTCAGTCTGTTTATAATTGGTATAGCAAAATTATACTTTTGTTGCACAAAAATACCATATCTTAAAGTGTTGTCACTAGCTAAGAATTGGTAAAAAGCATGAACCAGTCCTTAAATCTGCTTAATTTTTTTACAGAAAAGTGAAGATCTTGGAATGACTGGTGTGCTTCGAAGATGCAAATGTGTTGAAATTTATCTTCAAAATTATGAATTACGTGTAGAATGTGCCCGATTTCATCTTTGTCATGTGGGATAAATATGTCGGGTTCGACGATTACGCCTTGGGTAGTGGGTAACTGGAAAATGAACCCATTGCAAGCCGATGCTGGCGCACTTCTTAAGAATTTTAAGCAATTATTAGATGAACAAAATATTGCTGAAGCGGCATGTCATATTGGGGTTGCACCAACAGCTATTGCTCTGACCACGGTGCAAAATGAATTAACACAAGCTAGCCGTAACATCATAACCGTTGCACAAGACGTTTCTCGCGTTGCAGGTACAGGTGCATATACGGGTGAACTCAGTGCTGAGCTATTAAAAGATTATGGTGTTGAATTTGTACTAATTGGTCATTCGGAACGCCGTGAAATATTCGCTGATCAACCGCATATCATTAATGAAAAAGTAAAAAATGCATTAAACGCAGGTTTGACTGTGATTTATTGTGTGGGTGAAAGCTTAGAACAACGTGAAAGCGGCCAAGCAGAACAGGTTGTGTTACAACAAATATGTGATATTGCTGCTGTCGTACAAGCAGAGCAGTGGAAACAAATTGTGGTTGCTTATGAGCCAATTTGGGCTATTGGCACAGGTAAAACGGCGTCACCTGAAGATGCGCAAGCGATGCATGCTAAAATTCGTGAAGGTTTAAGCCAAATCACCCCAATGGGACTTCATACTGCGATTCTTTATGGTGGTAGTGTAAAACCTGAAAATGCAGTAGAGTTGGCAGCCTGTCCAGATATCAATGGTGCGCTGGTCGGTGGTGCATCATTAAATGCAGAGTCGTTTTATAAAATTGCTCAAGCATTTGCATATACAAAATAATTAGGAGTTCAGCATGCATACGTTTGTGCTGGTGGTACATATTATCTTAGCGATTTTAATGATCGTGCTGATTTTAGTTCAGCATGGTAAAGGCGCAGATGCGGGTGCATCTTTTGGTGGCGGCGGTGCTGCAACTGTATTTGGTGCATCGGGTTCGGGTAACTTTATGACCCGTTTGACTGCGATTTTAACGGCTTTGTTCTTCGTTACGAGCTTGACACTTGCTGTGTTTGCAAAGAAACAAACGACAGATGCTTATAGTCTGAATGCGATTTCTTCAGTACCGACTGCGCCTGCAAAATCGGCTGAAACTTCGCCAACTGCACCAAAAAGCGCTGAATAATTTATTTAGCACTTTCTTTTTTGACGTGTTGAGACTAGAATGCGTCACAGCTGCGGTGGTGGTGGAATTGGTAGACACGCTACCTTGAGGTGGTAGTGCTTTCGGGCGTGGGGGTTCAAGTCCCCCCTTCCGCACCAACTTATAATCCAGAACATAAGTTGGTGTATGCAGCAAAACTCTGTT
>NZ_LQXP01000014.1:0-80150 GCF_003268405.1 Acinetobacter sp. CFCC 11171
ATTCGATACTAAAAAAATTGCTAAAATTCAATTATGGGATAAAGGGATTATCACTGGAACGGGCGAAAGCTATGTGATTAGTCGAGCCATTGAGTTATTTAAGAAACTTACTCAATCAGACATGAATAAGCTTCCTCAATGCTTAGAAATATCACGACAAATCAGAGAACTAGAATTAGGTACAGGCTACTTTCAGGTTGAAAACACAAAACTACTTTGTTCAAGTTACAGTGAATATGGTGCACAACTTTATACCATCCAACGTTTTTCTCCATTGGAGCCTTATGAGCTTACAGCAATAAAGCCAATGCATATTACTGTTTGGTTGTTTCAGCCAAATATTGAAAACATTTCTGAAGAATTAAATAATCTTTACAAGGATCTAAAAGATTATGCCTTCTTTTGTAACAAAATAGATTGGATTAATCACTATCTCAAAAGCCTTGCACTTATCTACCAAAAGCAAAGCCAACAAGATCCGTTAATGAGTCAAAGCTTTGATTTCTTTTTTCAGACAAAAGATGAATATGTCTATGGGCATACACCGAATACATAAAATATAACCATAGAATTCAAAGAAATTTCAACAAATAGATATCTTCTGTAAGTTGAAAAGCCTGAAAAATGTCTTAGTTTTAAAGTAAGAAATAATTGGATTAAAGGGTAATCCCCCCTAAAACAACTAGAACATTTCCAATCTCATAATAACAGCCCATTTTCTTTTAGGAGATATGAGATAAGATAACTCCTTTGTTGAAGGTCTTGTGTTACAAGTAGTGGCATGTGTCGCAAAAGAAAAGCAAGATGCAAAATAATATTTTTCACTGACAACTTATGTGTCGCGTGACGATATCATCAGGCATTGTTTTATTCTCCATTTTATTTTAAAAAAAATTAAAAAAAAGGAGGCTGTTAAGCCTCCCTTTTGAATATCAATTACCAGCTTAACGCACCACCAGTTTGGTAATCCGTTACGCGAGTTTCAAAGAAGTTCTTCTCTTTACGTAAGTCCATCATTTCTGACATCCACTGGAATGGGTTATTCACACCAGCAAATTGTTCAGGCAAGCCCAATTGGCTCAAACGACGGTTACAGATGAACTTCAAGTATTCTTCCATCATGCCTGCATTCATACCCAATACACCGCGTGGCATAGTGTCACGAGCATATTCGATTTCAAGCATAGTACCTTCAAGAATCATTTGAATGATTTCTTCTTGGAACTCAGCAGTCCATAGGTGAGGGTTTTCGATCTTGATTTGGTTGATCATGTCGATACCAAAGTTCAAGTGCATAGATTCATCACGTAAGATGTATTGGAATTGCTCAGCAACACCATTCATCTTGTTACGACGACCCATAGACAAGATTTGGCTGAAACCACAGTAGAAGAAGATACCTTCAAGTACGCAGTAGAACGCGATCAAGTTGCGAAGCAAGATTTGGTCGTTTTCAGGTGTACCTGTTTTGAACGTAGGATCACTTAAAGATTGTGTATATTTCAGACCCCAAGCTGCTTTACGAGCCACTGAAGGAATTTCACGGTACATGTTGAAGACTTCGCCTTCGTCCATGCCTAAAGATTCGATACAGTATTGGTAAGCGTGCGTGTGAATCGCTTCTTCAAATGATTGACGTAAGATGTACTGACGGCATTCAGGGTTGGTAATGTGACGGTAGATTGCAAGAACCAAGTTATTTGCAACCAAAGAATCCGCAGTCGAGAAGAAACCTAAAGAACGCATAACAATGGTACGCTCATCTTCGGTTAAGCCATTTTCAGACTTCCAAAGTGCGATGTCATGGTTCATGTTCACTTCTTGCGGCATCCAGTGGTTTGCACAACCGTCTAGATATTTTTGCCAAGCCCATTCGTATTTGAACGGTACAAGTTGGTTTAAGTCAGCGCGGCAGTTGATCATCGCTTTATCGTCAACTTGAACACGCTGAGCACCCATTTCTAGCTCTTCTAAGCCAGGTGCAACGTCTAGATTTTCTAGAGCGTTAGATGCTCTTGCCAACGGATCGGTTGGATCTGTTGGTCGATTTGTACTGGTTCGAGCGGGTTGTGCAGCTGCCAAATTCGGCGATGAGTGCTGTGCATTAGATACCACTTGCGAATTAGTCGTTTTTTGCGGTTCGACGGGCGCAGGCTGGTGAGCTTGTGCAGCTTGTTTCGGTTCATCATCTTCGAAATCGTCCCAACTTAGGATAGACATAACAGTTCTCTCTTCGTTGCTTTATATCTTTTATAGACATCCAGCGTCGCTGAGATGTCCTACTATACGCTCAATTTGTGTAAGCAAAATTAAGTTTTGTCGATCACTGCTCTAAAAGTGTTCGGTAGAGCAAATATCCCCACTACTTATTTTGATTACGCGATTTATATGCCTTAAACCAGAAATAGGCGATCGGGACATAAAAAGTCAAAATAAAGGAAACCACCAAAGCGATAAGCCCTAACTGATAGTTATGTGTCATATGTGGCATGGTGGTGTCCTTGATTGTTAAATATTAAATCCTCCCCAAACCCCTCCTTTAATAAAGGAGGGGATTTCCGTGAATTATTTTGTTTTCACGGAAGTCCCCCTTTGGAAAAGGGGGATTTAGGGGGATTGTATTAAGCAGCTACCTGAGTAGTTGGCTTAAAATTTTCAATATTTTGCTCTTTTGGTTGGTTTGCATAAATGAATACAACCAAGGAACAGGGAAGAAGGCATTGCATACAGAATTTCTGAGTTTGCTTACGCACAATGCGAGCTTTCTTCTTAAATTTTTTCAGCTCTTTCGACATGTTCTTTTCCTCTAAGGGAATCAATCATAACGAATTAGCAATAAAGTGAGTTCTTATGCTAACCACTCATAAGAATCAACCATTGCTAATACCGCAATAATGAGAAAATCTCGGTTGATTCCTAAATGGGTTAACTTACTGACAAGCCTCACAATCAGGATTATCAATTGAACATGCTTGTGGCACTGGCGCTGCATTTGCAAAACCGTCTTCCTCTGCAGGAACTTCTGGTTTTGCTTCAGGTGCTGCGACCGCGGCAACAGGAGCTGCTACAGTTGCAGGCTTAACTGCGTTCAATGCGCCAGTGTTAATGGTTGATTTCTCAGCAGAAGTCGCACCCAATGCACGTAGGTAATAAGTCGTCTTAAGACCACGTAACCATGCCATTTTGTACGTCATATCAAGTTTCTTACCGTTTGCACCAGAGATGTAAAGGTTAAGAGACTGAGCTTGGTCGATCCATTTTTGACGACGTGATGCAGCATCAACAATCCAACGTGGCTCAACTTCGAACGCAGTCGCGAAGATTGCTTTAAGCTCTTCAGGAATACGTGCAATTTTTTGAACCGAACCTTCGAAGTGTTTCAGGTCGTTCACCATTACAGAATCCCAAAGACCGCGATCTTTTAACGCACGTACTAGGTACGGGTTGATCACAGTGAATTCACCAGAAAGGTTAGATTTCACATACAAGTTTTGGAAAGTTGGTTCGATTGATTGAGACACGCCACAAATGTTCGAAATGGTTGCAGTCGGTGCAATCGCCATCACGTTTGAGTTACGCATACCGTCTTTTTGAACTTTAGTACGTAAAGTATCCCAGTCCAAACGTGTTGTACGGTCAACTTCGAACATACGGTCAGGACGAGCTTTTTGTACGATATCTAAAGAGTCAATTGGCAAGATACCTTGATCCCAAAGTGAACCTTTAAATGTCTCGTAAGTACCACGTTCAAGTGCCAAATCGCTAGATGTTTGAATCGCGTAGTAAGAAATCACTTCCATCGATTCGTCAGCGAACTCAACCGCAGCATCAGAACCATAAGCCAATTTCATTTCGTATAAAGCATCTTGGAAGCCCATGATACCCATACCTACTGGACGGTGTTTCAAGTTCGAGTTACGCGCTTGAGGAACAGCGTAGTAGTTGATGTCAATTACGTTATCGAGCATTCGAACAGCAGTTTTAACTGTACGAGCAAGCTTTTCACGATCTAACACACCGCCTTGCACGTGTTGTACAAGGTTAATTGAACCTAAGTTACATACTGCGATTTCATCTTCGTTAGTGTTCAGCGTAATTTCTGTACACAAGTTAGAAGAGTGAACTACACCAACGTGTTGTTGTGGTGAACGTAAGTTACATACGTCTTTGAATGTGATCCAAGGGTGACCAGTTTCAAACAACATAGACAACATTTTGCGCCATAAGTCTTTCGCACGGACTTTCTTATGTAGCATGTTGGTTTCTTTCGCAATGCCTTCATAGTAAGCATAGCGTTCAGCAAATTCTGCACCTGTTAGGTCATGCAAATCAGGTGTTTCAGATGGTGTGAACAGAGTCCATTCAGCATCTTCGAATACACGTTGCATAAACAAGTCAGGAACCCAGTTCGCTGTGTTCATGTCGTGTGTACGACGACGGTCATCACCTGTGTTCTTACGAAGTTCTAGGAATTCTTCGATGTCCAAGTGCCAAGTTTCAAGGTATGCACATACTGCACCTTTACGTTTACCACCTTGGTTGACTGCAACAGCAGTATCGTTGGCAACTTTAAGGAACGGTACAACACCTTGTGACTTACCATTTGTACCTTTGATGTACGAGTTAAGCGCACGAACTGGTGTCCAGTCATTACCTAAACCACCCGCCCATTTAGACAACATTGCGTTATCACGCATTGCGCCATAAATGTTGTAAAGGTCATCTGAAATCGTTGTTAAGTAACAGCTAGATAACTGTGGACGTAAAGTACCAGAGTTAAATAGAGTAGGCGTAGACGCCATGTAATCGAAGCTAGACAATAAGTTATAGAATTCGATTGCACGTTCTTCACGGTTTGCTTCGTTCAATGAAAGACCCATTGAAACACGCATGAAGAATAATTGTGGTAATTCGAAACGTACACCATCTGAGTGGATGAAGTAACGGTCAAATAAGGTTTGTAGACCTAAATAAGTAAATTGGTTTGAGCGTTCTGGTTGAATCGCAGCAGCCAATTTTGCAAGGTCAAAGTTAAGTAGTTCTGGAGAAAGAAGATCAAGCTCGATACCTTTCTTCAAGAAAGTTTCTAAAGCGTCGCCTTCATTCGTGTCAGTATCTAAACCTAAGAACTCTAACCCTGTAGCAACAAGGTCGTTACGCAATAAACGCGCAGTCACATATGTATAGTTTGGTTCTTGTTCGATACGTGTACGAGTAGCCATCATCATGGTCGTTGATATGTCTGACTCTTTTACGCCGTTATAAAGGTTTTTTACAGTCTCATCGATAATCGCTCGAACATCGATGCCTTCTAAACCTTCAGCTGCTTTAACAATATTTGCCTCAAGTGCGCCAAGATCAAGCGGTTTAAGCTGACCGTTTGAACCTGTCACTTGTAAAGTAGGGTGGTGGTGAGCACCAGTTTGTTTACGAGCTTCGGCACGTTGTTCGCGGTAAATCACGTAAGAGCGAGCAACTTTTTGCTCACCTGTACGCATAAGCGCAAGTTCAACCTGATCCTGAATTTCTTCAATATGAATGGTACCGCCAGAAGGTAAACGACGGTTAAAGGTATTCAATACCATCTCAGTTAATTGAGAGATACGGTCATGAATACGGCTGGAGTCAGCGCTTTGCTGGCCTTCAACGGCCAAGAACGCTTTACCAATCGCCACAGAGATTTTTTCTGCATCAAAAGGTGCAACGTCACCGGTGCGTTTAATCACCTGAATTTGACCAGGGGTTGAATTCGTTACGCTCATGCTAGCATAGCTCCATTTGTCATCTATTTTTATGTTAGGACCGTTTGAACTGGGCAATTTTTATGCCACAGTGTTTGAGGTTTAAACACAAGACCTAGTGGTTTAAAAATTTATTGAACACAAGATACGGGAAAATTCAGGGTATATCAATATTGACATTTTACTAAATGCTTTGAACTTTTCTGGCAGAAATCCATCTCAAAAAATCCCTATTTTTTATCTTTGTTATATATGCCTTATCCGACAAGGGCATAGCATAGCAAAGTCGAAAAAGAGTGCTTATAGATAACATTGTGGATAACTTCAGAAAGCCTAAAAAGTTGTGAATTAATCAGTCAGTTTTTATTCGATGAAAATGTATCCAAATTTATAATTGTTGCTATTGTGAGCAATAGGGCATGGAAATGATTGGTAAATACGGCTGCAAAAATGTAGCAGGTTAAATTTTATTACAAAATACGATATTGATGTATCAGTTTGGTGAATGCCATCTTGTTTACAATGTAAACGTGTGTATATTGCAAACTATGTTTAAGCGTATCTATCGGATTTCAAATAGGATACGCCCAATCAAATAAGGGGCAATCAATGAGCCAAGAAGAAAAGTTACCTAAAATTTTAATTGTTGAAGACGATGAGCGTCTTGCTCGTTTAACTCAAGAATACTTAATCCGTAACGGACTTGAAGTTGGGGTAGAACCAGACGGTAATCGTGCGATTCGCCGTATTATCGCTGAACAACCAGATATGGTATTACTCGACGTGATGCTTCCGGGTGCAGATGGTTTAACCATTTGTCGTGAAGTTCGTCCACACTACCATCAACCAATTTTAATGTTGACTGCACGTACCGAAGACATGGACCAAGTGTTGGGTCTAGAAATGGGTGCCGATGACTATGTGGCGAAACCTGTTCAGCCTCGTGTTCTATTGGCACGTATTCGTGCATTATTACGTCGTACAGACAAAGCACCAGAAGATGAAGTTGCACAGCGCATCGAATTTGATGATCTTGTAATTGATAATGGTGGTCGTTCTGTCACACTCAATAATGAGTTGGTTGACTTTACCAGTGCAGAATATGACCTTTTATGGTTGTTGGCATCTAATGCGGGTCGCATTCTTTCTCGTGAAGATATTTTTGAGCGTCTGCGTGGTATTGAATACGATGGTCAAGACCGTTCAATTGACGTGCGTATCTCGCGAATTCGTCCAAAAATTGGTGATGATCCAGAAAACCCGAAACGTATTAAGACCGTACGTAGTAAAGGTTATTTATTCGTAAAAGAAACCAACGGCATTTAATGTAAAATACCGTCCCTTAGTTTGGAAAAGTAGGACACTTTTACGTGTTTAAACACAGTATATTTTTGCGCGTTTATGCGGGGCTACTGATTTTAGTCTTTTTAGTCGCTACATTTGGCTATTTGCTGGTGCAAATCATTAACTACCAGCGCGCGCAAGAATATCGTGAATCGCTTACTGACGGTTTGGCTTTCATTATAAGTGAAGGTATTGCACGTCAGCCAAATGAACAACAAAAGTCAGATTGGGTGTCAGATGCATCCGATCTACTTGAGTTGCCTATTTATTATGTAAAAGCTAATCAGGTTGATTTAACCCGAGCGGAAACAAAACGTATAGAAGAGCGTAAAGCTGTAGTGCGTTGGGACGCACAAACCACAGCAGCTTATATTATTATTGGCTTAAAAGATGACCCTGCACATCTACTGTATATAAAAGCTGATAATATTTCAGAACGCCAAATGAAAGCATTGCCTGTATTTATACTGGATTATTTGGTGTATTACCCAGGTCAAGAAAAACAATATCTTGAAAAAATCCAACATCATTTTTCTTATCCAATTTCAATTCAAAATGTTCAAAGTTTACCTTTAGACTCTGAGCAAATCGGCCGACTACGTTTAGATCACAGCATTATTTTGTATCGTGATAGTGCGACTGAGCGCGGCACAACTATTTCGATCGTATCACCAATTCCAAGCTCAACTTCAGAAGTCTTGGTTATGGGGCCTGTGCCACTGTTTAATTGGATGCCTTTCCAGTTGGCAGCGGGTATTACGCTACTGAGCTTGTTTGTCTTGAGCTTGGGTGTTTATGGTCTATTGGTGCCGATGCAACGTAAACTGCGTGCTGTAAATTATGCGTTAAATAAAATGAAGGGCGGGGACTTATCTGTACGTCTGCCTGTCGAAAGCACGGATGAGTTTGGTACTTTAGCATCGAGCTATAACTCCATGTCAGATCATATTGAGCGTTTAATTGAAGCTCAGCGTGAGTTAATGCGCGCGGTATCGCATGAACTGCGGACACCCGTGGCACGTATTCGCTTTGGTGTAGAAATGATGGCGGATGAAGATGATTATGACTACCGTCAGCAGCAAGTCGAACAGATTGATAAAGATATTGAGGCTCTAAATACTTTAATTGATGAAATCATGACTTATGCCAAACTTGAGCAGGGCATGCCATCTTTAGAATTTGAAGATGTTAGCTTGTTTGAAGTTTTAGATCAGGTCTTGATTGAAACTGAAGCCTTAAAGACTGGGAAAACCTTGGAATTGCAAGCACCACCAATTGGAGTGGTTGTGGAAACCGAGCGTCGCTATTTACACCGTGTTGTACAAAACTTGGTGGGGAATGCAGTGCGATATTGTGATGATAAAGTGCTGATTAGTGGTGGTGTGAATGATGAAGGTATGGCTTATATCTGTGTTGAAGATGATGGCCCCGGCATTCCAGAAGAAGATCGTAAGCGTATTTTTGATGCCTTTGCGCGTTTAGATGATAGTCGTACCCGTGCTTCAGGGGGCTATGGTTTAGGCTTATCGATTGTTAGTCGTATTGCATATTGGTTTGGCGGGACTATTGATATTGATGAAAGTCCAATATTAGGTGGAGCGCGTTTCACCATGACATGGCCTGCAACTCGTTTTAAGAAAAATAAACCGAAGTTAGATATTAAAGAGCCGAGTACCAATGAAAATTAAGTAAGCTTAGATATGTAGCTAAGCTGATTTTAGTGAATGATAAGTATAAAAAGCCATTCAATTTGAATGGCTTTTTGATATCAGTTTTCTACTTATTCCGTAATTGTTGCATCGGGTTCAATAATAGGTTTGCCATTTTTTAATGCGGCAAGAGCATCTGCATTAAAATCGATGAGTAAGGAGTTGTTTTTAGCATCGATAGAATAATTGCTAATAAGTTTTTGATCACCGTTTAAAGTCTCAAGTTTATATTCATCTGCAATATTCATAATCCCGTTAAGGTTGGTTGTTGCAGAAGCTAAATCTTGTCGTAACAACTCATAAATATCACGTAAATCAAAAATGGCATTTTGAGCATCAGGATGCTTATCTAAGTAGCTTTTAATATGGTGAATCACCAATTGTGCAGATAGAAAATAATCGGGTTTATGCGTAAATTCTAAAGTCATTATTGTCTCTCCGTTGTGATTGCTTTTTGTGTTTTAACTACAAATATCACACTCTTTGTGAGTCGTGTCAAAGAATTGCAAAAAAGTCACAAGAAGCTAAAAAAAGCCTTTTTTCTTTGTGCTAATTCAACTTGTTTTTCATTTTAGGGGTAAGATCAAAGCTAATAGATGGAATCAAACAGGCAACCAATTTGAAACAAGATGGAATTTATTTAATAAATGATACGGCCATGAAAATTTAATACATGAGCTAAAAGTTGAAGGATTTGTTCATGAAACTGAACAGTCATAGTTTTCTGTTAAAATCGCATAAATGTAATAATTAATAAAAAAATAAGATCTAATCTAATTAAGCGATTAATCCTAAATTTAAGGGAGTAAACCCAATTTAAATGCTGAAATGATTAAAAAATCATCCTAAAGACGAATATCGATAAGCTAGCAAGAAGCCTCCTCAATCAGGTACAATTGGCGGGATTAATTTTGTGTTTGGTGTATTTGAAGGCCAATACATACATTCTTTGTTAATAAATAGGCCTGCCAGGAGTTATCCCCGCATGAGTGCCATTACTCCATACGATTGGGCAATTATTGCCTTCGTGATCGGCGTTACATTCCTTTGCGTCTTTATGCTGACCGTCCCTTTACTCCTTGGGGGTAAATCATGGGGTCGTGCTAAGCAAGAGCAGTTTGAGTCAGGTGTAGTAGGTGCTGGTGGTGCACGTATTCGCTTGTCTGCGAAATTCTATTTAGTTGCGATCTTCTTCGTGGTGTTCGATATCGAAGCACTTTACCTTTATGCATGGGCATCTTCTGTTCGTGAAACTGGGTGGGTTGGTTTTGCAGCTGCAGCAGTCTTTATTTTAGTTTTACTTGCTGGTTTGGTTTATGAATTGTCTTCTGGTGGTTTGAATTGGTCACCTTCTGACAAGCGTAAAGCGGCGGGAATTAAACCTAAAATTGGTTCGCCAAATATGGATATCGCAGAAATCACACGCTTTAACTCTATTGAAGAGTTGGTTATGGACCCTACAGGTCAAATTCCAGCGCAATCATCTGGTCGTGTGAAATCTAAGTCACCGACTGCATCATCTGACAAGGAGTAAGACGGGATGAAATATACATTAACCCGTGCGAATCCGGATGCTGATCAATATCCACTTCAAGAGCGTCAAATCGTTACCGATCCGCTTGAAGAAGAAGTGAATAAAAATGTGTTCATGACTCGTTTAGAGGATGTTGCACATACAGCAGTAAACTGGGGTCGTAAAAACTCAGTTTGGCCGTTCAACTTTGGTACATCTTGCTGCTACGTAGAGTATGCAACGACTTTAACAGGCGTGCATGACTTGTCACGTTTCGGTGCCGAGGTTATTCGTGCTTCACCACGTCAGGCTGACTTGATGATTGTTGCAGGTACATGCTTCATGAAAATGGCGCCTGTAATTCAACGTTTGTACGAGCAAATGCTTGAGCCTAAATGGGTAATCTCAATGGGCGCATGTGCAAACTCTGGTGGTATGTACGACATTTATTCAGTTGTGCAAGGTGTGGATAAAATCATCCCTGTCGATGTGTATATCCCGGGTTGCCCACCACGTCCTGAAGCTTTAATTCAGGCATTGATGTTATTGCAAGACCAGATTCAACTTGAGCGCCGTCCTTTATCGGCAGTGATTGGTGATGATCTTAAGCCAGTGTATAAGCCAAAGATGATGCCAGAACGTGACCGTAAGAACGCACAGCGTATTGCAGTGAAAAACTTACGCTCAATGGATGAAATTAAATAATCACTACGACGAAATATTGATACACCCGGACTGGGTGTAATTGTCGTTTTGATTGACTGAATTTGTATTAAATAGGAAGCCAAGCCAATGGCTGAAACTGACATTGCTATGCCAGAATCAACTCCAGTTGATTCCCGCCCTGCATTTGCAATTGTAGAAGAGCTCAAAACCAAATTTGGTGAGAACTTCTACGTGCAAACGACTTTTGAAGACTTTCCAACAGTCTGGGTTGAGCGCGCACGTGTACAAGAAGTTTTAATGTTCTTGCGTACGGTGTCACGTCCATACGTGATGCTGTTTGACTTGTCTGCGGTTGATGAGCGTTTACGTACACACCGCGATGGTCTGCCTGCATCTGACTTCACTGTGTTCTATCATCTGTTATCGCTTGAGCGTAACAGTGATATTCGTATTAAAGTTGCATTGAATGAGTCAGATTTGAACATTCCAACGGCAACCAACATTGGCCAAATGCCAACTGGTACGAACGTGAAGCTTACGACATGTTTGGTATCAACTTCGAAGGGCATCCAATGCTCCGTCGTATCTTGTTGCCAACATATTGGGAAGGTCACCCGTTACGTAAAGAATATTCTGCACGTGCGACTGAATACACGCCTTATCGCCAAAACCAAGCGAAACAGGATTACGAACAAGAACATCTTCGTTTCGTACCTGAAGATTGGGGTATGAAGCGTGGGAACGATGATGAAGACTTCATGTTCCTAAACTTGGGTCCTAACCATCCATCTGCGCACGGTGCCTTCCGTGTGATCTTGCAGTTGGACGGTGAAGAAGTGAAAGACTGTGTTCCTGACATCGGCTATCACCACCGTGGTGTGGAAAAAATGGCTGAGCGTCAAACATGGCACTCATTCATTCCGTATACAGACCGTGTTGACTACTTAGGTGGTTGTGCGCAAAACATGCCTTACGTTCTTGGCGTAGAGCAAATGGCAGGGATTACCGTTCCTGATCGTGCACAATGTATCCGTGTCATGATGTCTGAATTGTTCCGTATCAATAACCACTTATTGTTCATTGGTACTGCGATTCAGGATGCCGGCGGTATGACCCCAGTATTCTATATGTTCGCTGACCGTCAAAAAATCTATGACGCGATCGAAGCGATCACGGGTTACCGTATGCACCCAGCATGGTTCCGTATCGGTGGTACAGCGCACGACTTGCCAAACAACTGGCAGCACCTCATTCGCGAAATCCTAGATTGGATGCCGAAGCGTATGAACGAGTATTACACTGCAGCACTTAAAAACTCAGTATTTATCGGTCGTACCCGTAATGTTGCTCAGTATGATGCTAAATCTGCATTGGCTTGGGGTGTAACGGGTACTGGTCTACGTGCTACAGGTATTGATTTCGATGTTCGTAAATACCGTCCTTATAGCGGCTACGAAAACTACGACTTCGATGTGCCTTTAGAGTACGAAGGCGATGCTTATGCACGTGTTCTTGTTCACTTCCGTGAAATTGAAGAATCGCTGAAAATCATCAAGCAATGTTTAGACAACATGCCTTCTGGTGCATACAAAGCAGACCATCCACTGGCTGTTCCACCACCAAAAGATAAAACTTTACAAGACATCGAAACATTGATTACGCACTTCTTGAGCGTGTCATGGGGTCCTGTAATGCCAGCAGGCGAAAGCTCTGTAATGGCGGAAGTGGTAAAAGGTGCGTCGAACTACTACTTGACTTCAGACAAGTCAACGATGAGTTATCGTACACGTATCCGTACACCAACCTTCACGCACTTACAGCAAATGCCTTCTGTGATTAACGGCAGCTTAATGTCTGACTTAATCATTTATTTAGCGACAATTGACGTCGTAATGGCTGACGTGGATCGCTAAGGGGTAATCGCATTATGATGATTTTGACTGACAAAAAACCACGTGTGAACGTTGAAGGGATTTTAACTGCGGAAGAAATCCACGATATCGAACATCACATTGGTCACTATCCGTACCCACGCGCAGCATGTCTTGATGCGTTGAAGTGTGTACAACGCCGTAATGGCTGGGTAGATGATGCACAGATGAATGCTATTGCGCAATTGCTTAGCATGAGCCTTGCAGACCTAGAAGGTGTTGCAACTTTCTATAACCGTATTTACCGTCAACCAGTTGGTCGCCACGTAATTTTATTATGTGACTCAATTGCTTGTTTCTTGATGGGTGCGGAAACACTTGCTGAAGCATTCCAGCGTGAATTAGGCATTTCATTTGGTCAAACGACTGCAGATGGTCGCTTTACTTTATTGCCAATTTGCTGCCTAGGTAACTGTGACAAAGGTCCGACGTTAATGATTGACGAAGACACTCACGGTCTAGTTGAAGTGACTTCAATTAAACAGTTATTGGAGAAGTATGTATGAATACTGAACCAAAACCAATTTATGGCGACGGTAACCCAGAAACTCACCCATTAACTTGGCGTTTGAGCAAACAGGAACACGTTCGCAGTGCAGATGATTACGAAGCACTTGAAGGTTATGCAGGCTTTAAGAAAGCTGTTGGCATGCAACCGAAAGAAGTGCTTGAAGTGATCAAAGCTGCGACTGTAAAAGGTCGTGGTGGTGCGGGCTTCCCTGCAGGGATCAAATGGTCGCTTATGGCGCCAAATGATAACTCAGGCCCTCGTTACCTCATCTGTAATGCCGATGAAATGGAACCAGGTACCTTTAAAGACCGTCTGTTGATGGAAAAACTTCCTCATCAGTTGATCGAAGGTATGTTGATTGCTGCTTATACATTAGAAGCAACACAGGGTTATATCTTCATCCGTGGTGAATACATCGAAGCGGCTCAATACTTAAATGAAGCATTGGACCAAATTCGTGCCAAAGGTTACTTGGGTGAAAACATCTTAGGTACAGGTTGGAACTTCGAGTTACACGTGCATACTGGTGCGGGTCGTTATATCTGTGGTGAAGAAACTGCATTGATTAACTCGCTTGAAGGTCGCCGTGCGAACCCTCGTACTAAACCGCCATTCCCACAAGTTGCAGGTGCTTGGGGTCGTCCTACGATTGTTAACAACGTAGAGACTTACAACAACTTACCCGCAATTATGCTTCGTGGTCCTGAATGGTATATCGGTTTATCTGAAGGTAAGTCGAAAGATCCAGGTACTAAAATTTATGGCGCTTCAGGCAAAGTAAAATTCCCAGGTCTTTGGGAACTTCCATTTGGTACAACTGCGCGTGAAGTGATTGAAGATCATGCGGGTGGTATGCGTGATGGTTTAAAACTCAAAGCATGGTTACCAGGTGGTGCTTCTACAGACTTCCTTGCTGCTGAACATATTGACCTTCCTATGGATGCTGAAAGCATCATGAAAGCAGGTTCACGTTTAGGTACGTGTTTGCTCATGGTAGTCGATGAAACTCAGTGTATGGTTTCTGCGACACGTAACTTAGAAGAATTCTTTGCGCGTGAATCTTGCGGTTGGTGTACACCATGCCGTGATGGCTTACCTTGGGCGGTTAAAGCGCTTAAAGCCTTGGAAGATGGCACAGGTAAGAAAGAAGATATCGATCACTTACAAGAACTGACTCGTAAGCTTTGGATTGGTAAAACTTTCTGTGCGCATGCTCCAGGTGCGATGGAACCGTTAATGGGCGCACTCAAACATTTCCGTGGCGAGTTTGAAGCTAAAGTCGTAAATGCGGCAGCTCAAACTAGCAACGTAGAACAAGCTTAAGGAATTCGACTATGGCTACAATTCATGTCGATGGAAAATCGTATGAAGTCAACGGCTCAGAGAACTTGCTACAAGCATGTCTTAGCCTTGGCATCGACATCCCATACTTTTGTTGGCATCCATCCTTAGGTTCTGTCGGTTCTTGCCGTCAATGTGCTGTGACTCAATACGCGAATCCTGAAGATACTCGCGGTCGTTTAGTTATGTCATGTATGACGCCTGCATCTGACAATACCTACATCTCGATTGAAGATGACGAAGCAAAAAATTTCCGTGCTTCTGTTGTTGAATTCTTGATGACCAACCACCCACACGACTGCCCAGTCTGTGAAGAGGGTGGTCATTGTCATTTACAAGATATGACTGTAATGACTCAGCATGACCGTCGTCGTTACCGCTTCACAAAACGTACGCATTACAACCAAGAGCTAGGCTCTTTCATTTCTCATGAAATGAACCGTTGTATTGCGTGCTACCGTTGTGTGCGTTACTACAAAGATTATGCAGGTGGTACGGACTTTGGTGTGTATGCAAACGCTTCGCGTGTTTACTTTGGTCGTCCAGAATCAGGTACTTTAGAATCTGAATTCTCTGGTAACTTGACTGAAGTGTGCCCAACAGGTGTATTCACAGATAAAACTCACTCTGAACGCTATAACCGTAAATGGGACATGCAGTATGCGCCAAGCGTATGCCAAGGCTGTTCTTCAGGTTGTAACATCTCTCCGGGTGAACGTTATGGCGAACTACGTCGTGTAGAAAACCGCTTTAACGGCGACGTGAACCAATACTTCCTTTGCGATAAAGGTCGTTTCGGTACAGGTTATGTGAACCGTGAAGATCGTCCACGTCAACCACAATTCCGCTCTGGTGCAAATGTGACTACAGTTTCTGTAGACCAAGCATTGGATACCGTAATTGAAAATATCCAAGGCAAAAAAGTATTGGGTATCGGTTCACCACGTGCGTCACTTGAATCAAACTTCGCGCTTCGCGAACTTGTAGGTCAAGACAACTTCTCAACAGGTATGTCTCAAAAAGAGCAAAAACTTGTTGAGCTTGCAGCTTCTATCATGCAAACCGAAGGTGTTTATAACCCAGGTATGCGTGAAATCGAAAGCTACGATGCTGTGTTGATTTTGGGTGAAGACTTAACTCAAACTGCACCACGTATGGCTCTATCCGTTCGCCAAGCTGCGAAAAATAAAGCTAAAGAAATGGCTGCAGAGCGCCGTACGCAAGAGTGGTTGGCTGAGCCTGTACAACGTATTGCTCAAGATGCGAAATCTCCGATTTACATCCTTGCTGCAACTCAAACACGTTTAGCTGATGTTGCAACAGGTGAAGTTGTTGCATCACCTAACGACATTGCACGTTTAGGTTTTGCGGTCGCTGCTGCTGTCAAAGGTGAAGTGATCTTAGGTTTGGATGACGATGCAAAAGCATTTGCACAAACCATTGCTGACACTTTAAAAGCTGCGAAAAAACCATTAATCATCTCTGGTACAAGCTTGCAAGACGCATCAATCATGGAAGCTGCTGCACAAGTTGCACAGAACCTTGGTAATGCGGGCTTAACATTGACTGTTCCTGAAGTGAACTCAATGGGCTTAGCGATCTTTGGTGGTCAAAGTTTAGAACAAGCATTCGCACAAGATTACGATACCGTGATCGTGGTGGAAAATGACCTTTATCGTCGTTTACCAGCCGCGCAGGTGAATGCTGCACTTTCTGGTAAAGAAGTGATCGTACTTGATCATTCTGAAACTGAAACTGTGAAAAAAGCCAACATCGTACTTTCTGCTGCTTCATTTGCTGAAGGTGATGGTACTGTTGTCTCTCAGGAAGGCCGTGCACAACGTTTCTACCAAGTGTATGACCCAAGCTACTACAAACCAGAACTTGCGATCAAAGAATCTTGGCGCTGGTTACATGCCATTGAAACTGGCGTGAAAGGCAAAGCGATTTCTTGGACAGTTCTTGATGACGTGATTGAGTCAGTAGCGAAAAACGTTCCTGCACTTGAAGCAATTCAAGATGTAGCACCAGATGCTGGCTTCCGTGTACATGGTCTGAAAGTGGCACGTGAACCACGTCGTTACTCAGGTCGTACTGCGATGCGCGCACCACTTTCTATTCATGAACCAAAACAACCAGTCGATAAAGACTCTGCGTTGACGTTCTCTATGGAAGGTTATGTAGGTAACCAAACTCCAGCTTCACTTGTACCATTTGCTTGGTCAGCGGGCTGGAACTCACCACAAGCTTGGAACAAATTCCAAGACAACGTGGGTGGTCACTTAAAAGGTGGTGATGCAGGCGTTCGTTTATTCGATCGTTTAGCGAAACGACCAGCACGTACTTTCGTTGCACCTGCACCTGTTGCGGTTAATGGTGAAAGCTTCCGTCTTGTACCGATGCATCACATCTTCGCTTCTGGTGAATTTACAGTGAAAACACCTGCGATGGAATCACGTATTCCTGAAGCAATGTTTGCTGTGGGTGAGCAAGATGCAGCACGCTTAAATGTTCAAGATGGTCAACGTATCGCTGTGAAAGCAGGGGATGCTGAAATCGTCCTTCCAGTTCAAGTGATTGAATACTTACCTACAGGTTATATCGGTTACCCAGTGGGTCTAGCACCTACAGTATCGCTTGCAGAACCTGTTTCAGTCGCGGTAGGAGTGTAATTCATGGAACAAGAATTAATCCGTCAAACGCCGCTGTGGGCTGAAAACTGGCCAATCGCCTATTCAGTTCTTCAAGCAATTGTGATCTTACTGGTTGTGGTATTGATCGCTGCGTTGATGTCTTTTATTGAACGTCGTTTACTCGGCTTGTGGCAAGACCGTTACGGTCCGAACCGTGTAGGTCCGGGCGGTATGTTCCAGATTGTTGCCGACATGCTGAAAATCATGTTCAAAGAAGACTGGACACCAAAATTTGCTGACAAATTGACTTTCCGTATGGCTCCAGCAGTTGCGATGGCAACTGCGGTGCTATCGTTCATGGTTATTCCTGTTTCACCTTATCTAGGTGTTTCAGACATGAGCATCGGTCTATTGTTCTTTATGGCAATGGCTGGTATTGCGGTATACGCAGTATTATTCGGTGGTTGGTCATCAAATAACAAATACGCATTACTTGGTGGTTTACGTTCTGCTGCTCAAACCATTTCTTATGAAGTGTTCTTGGGTATTTCACTGATGGGTGTGGTTGCGATTGCAGGCTCATTCAACATGCGTGAAATTGTTGAAGCTCAACGCGATGTTTGGTTTGTTATTCCTCAGTTCTTAGGTTTCTTGATCTTTGTGGTTGCGGGTGTTGCGGTAACTCACCGTCATCCATTTGACCAACCAGAAGCAGAACAAGAATTGGCGGAAGGTTACCATGTCGAATACGGCGGTATGAAATGGGGTATGTTCTTCGTTGCGGAATACGTCAACGTCGTACTGATCTCTGCATTAATCGTGACTTTATTCTTCGGTGGTTGGTTAGCGCCTTTCAACCTAGATATTCCATTCATTCCAGCTGCATTCTGGTTCATTATTAAAACAGCATTCTTTGTAATGATGTTTGTCTTGGCTCGTGGTTCTTTAATGCGTCCACGTTATGACCAAGTGATGAACTTTGGTTGGAAAATTTGCTTGCCATTGGCGTTGGTTAACCTTCTGGTAACTGGTGCTGTGATTCTGATGAATCAGGCCTAAGACAGCAGGGAGAATAAAATGTTTAAATTTCTAGCTGGATTTGGGTCAATTGTACGTTCGTTGTGGATGGTATTCTCACACGCGACACGTAAACGTGACACCATTTTATATCCAGAGGTTAAAGCGGAAGACATCGTACCACCACGTTTCCGTGGTCGTATCGTGTTAACGCGTGACCCTGATGGTGAAGAGCGCTGCGTTGCATGTAACCTTTGTGCGGTTGCATGTCCAGTCGGCTGTATTTCACTACAAAAAGCTGAAAAAGAAGATGGTCGTTGGTATCCGGAGTTTTTCCGTATCAACTTCTCACGTTGTATTTTCTGCGGTATGTGTGAAGAAGCATGTCCTACGACTGCGATTCAAATGACACCTGACTTTGAGTTAGGTGAGTATGTTCGTCAGGACTTAGTATATGAGAAAGAAAACCTTCTTATCTCAGGTCCTGGTAAATACCCAGACTATAACTTCTACCGCGTAACAGGTATGGCTGTTGCTGGTAAAGATAAAGGTCAGGCTCAACGCGAAAGCACGCCAGTTGATGTACGGAGTCTATTACCATGATGTGGCCATTTTATTTGATGGCGCTTGTGGCCATCGTCTCTACCGTTCGTGTTGTAACTAACACGAACCCAGTACACGCTTTATTAAGCTTGATTATCTCTTTACTTGCAGTTGCAGGTATCTTCATGATCGTGGGTGCGCCGTTTGCCGGTGCCCTCGAAATTATCGTTTACGCTGGCGCAATCATGGTGCTATTCGTATTCGTCGTGATGATGCTGAATCTTGGTCAAAATACTGTTGAACAAGAAAGCAAATGGCTGACTTCTTCAGCGTGGGCATATCCTGCGTTGATGAGCTTCCTGATGGGTCTAATCCTTGTTTGGATGTTGAAGTCAGACTACACAACTGCTGGCACTGTCATGGGTGCTCAAGTTGTCGGTCCGAAAGAAGTGGGTACTTCACTCTTTACTCAGTACTTATTGCTGGTTGAAGTTGCTGCGATGTTATTGCTTGGCGCACTTGTCGCTGCATTCCATCTTGGCAAACGTGAGCCAGGTGCAGAAGAGGACAAAGAATAATGGGCAACATCCCTTTAGAACATGGTTTGATCGTTGCAACCATTCTTTTTGCACTGGGTTTTTACGGTGTGATGGTTCGACGCAACCTACTATTTATTTTAATGAGCCTTGAAATCATGATGAACGCAGCTGCTTTAGCGTTCGTTTTGGCAGGAAGCGCATGGGCACAGCCAGATGGTCAAGTGATGTTTATCTTGATCTTAACGCTTGCTGCAGCAGAGGCTTGTATCGGTCTTGCGATCGTCCTTCAGTTCTATCATCGCTTCCATCATCTGGATGTGGATGCTGCTAGTGAGATGCGCGGATGAGTTATTTATATTTAACAGTACTTTTCCCGCTAATTGGTTTTATCCTGTTGGCGGCAGGTCGTAAAAATCTTCCTGAATCAGTTGCTGCAATTATTGGTGCAGGTTCAGTTGGTCTTTCAGCTTTATTTGCATTAATTGCCGGTATCGACTTTGTTAATAATGGTTCAGTTGCAACAACTCAGCATCTTTGGACTTGGTTCAGTGCAGGTAACTTAGCACCGGGCTTCACGCTTCATTTAGATGGCTTATCATTATTGATGATGGGCATGATCACAGGTGTGGGTTTCTTAATTCACATCTTTGCAACATGGTACATGCGTGGCGAAGAAGACTTTGCACGTTTCTTCTCATACTTCAACCTATTCGTAGCAAGCATGCTGCTTTTAGTGTTGGGTGACAACTTAGCGTTGTTATTCCTCGGTTGGGAAGGTGTAGGTCTATGTTCATACCTATTGATTGGTTACTACTACCAAACACCTGCAAACGGTTTTGCTGCAATTAAAGCATTCACTGTAACACGTGTGGGTGACGTATTCCTACTGATCGCATTGTTCTTGATCTACCAACAATTCGGCACTTTAAACATTGCAGAAGTTGTAGCTGCTGCGCCAACAGTTTTGGCTCAGAGTTCTTCAATTGCGATTTGGACTGCATTGATGTTGTTCTTGGGGGCTGCAGGTAAATCTGCTCAGATCCCATTACAAACATGGTTGGCAGATGCGATGGCTGGTCCTACACCAGTATCTGCATTGATCCACGCAGCAACAATGGTAACAGCGGGTGTTTACCTATGTAGCCGTATGTTCAGCGTGTTTGAACAAGCGCCAGAAGTGATGATGTTCATCTCAATCACGGGTGCAGTGACATTGTTGGTAGCAGGCTTTGCTGCATTGGTACAAACAGACATCAAACGTATTCTTGCTTACTCAACTATGAGTCAGTTGGGTTATATGTTTATGGCTGTAGGTGCTGAAGCTTACCAAGCAGGTCTATTCCACATGCTGACTCACGCATTCTTCAAGGCATTATTATTCTTGTCTTCTGGTGCAGTGATTTTGGCTTACCATCACGAGCAAAACATCTTCAAGATGGGTGGTCTATTCCATAAAAACAAATTCTTGTTTGCTTGTTTCGCGATTGGTGGCGGTGCATTGGCAGCGATTCCATTCATCACGATCGGCTTCTTCTCGAAAGATGCGATTCTTGGTGCGGTATGGGTGAAAGGTCAAGCGATTGCAGTTTATGACTGCTTGTACTGGACTGGTGTAGCAGGTGCGTTCTTAACTTCAATTTATACATTCCGTCTTATTTGGGTTGTATTCTTTGGTAAAGAAAACACGCCTTACCACGAAATCAAAGGTGTTACTTACTGGGGTCCATTGGCGATTCTTGCAGTGCTTTCAACTGGTTTAGCTTATGTATTAAAAGCACCAGTAACGAATATTTTAAATGCTGCACAAATCCCAGCGTTTAATATTCCAGAAGCACTAGAACACGGTATGCATAGCGCTGAATATACAGCAGTTGGTATTGCACTTGCAGGTCTTGCAGTGGGTGTGGTGTTATTTGCCTTTGCTTATGGTGCAGTCAAATCGTTCGCGAAAACTTCATTGGGCGCGGGTCTTGCAAATATCTGTCGTAATGCACTTGGTTTCGATGCTTTGTATAACATTGTTTTCGTTAAGCCTTATTTGCTACTGGCTAAAATCTTTGGTCGTGATCCAATTGACGGCTTATGGCTTGTATTGCCTGCACTTGTTAAAGGCGGTAATAGCTTTACAAGTTCACGTCAAACAGGTTCATTGCGTGAATACGCATCTAGTATGGCATTCGGTACGTTTGCATTACTATTGATCCTGGTCGTGATTCAGGTCGTGGGGAAATAAAATGGAAACTCCAAACAATTTAATTCTACCCGCTCTGATCCTTATTCCGTTCATTGCAGGTTTTGTATGCTGGCTTGTCGATAAACTCGACAAGCACTTACCACGCTATATTGCCTTAATTGGTATGCTATTAACGTTGGTGTTAACCGTCGTTTTATGGCAAAGCGGTACTTATAACTACGAGTTGGGTACACAAGCTCCACAGTGGGCTGCTCAATTTAACCTACCGTGGATTACCACTTTAGGCATTAACATTCACCTTGCGGTCGATGGTCTTTCACTGCTTATGGTAGGTTTAACTGCATTACTGGGTGTACTTGCAGTTGGCTGTTCATGGGGTGAGATTCAAAAGAATGTTGGTTTCTTCCACTTAAACCTACTGTGGTCTTTAGGTGGTGTGATCGGTGTATTCTTAGCGATTGACATGTTCCTATTCTTCTTCTTCTGGGAGATGATGCTGGTACCAATCTACTTCTTGATCGCACTTTGGGGTCATAAAGGGGCAGAAGGTAAGTCACGCGTTTACGCTGCAACTAAATTCTTTATCTATACTCAGGTTGCGGGTCTGATCATGTTGATCGGTATCTTGGGTCTAGTGGTTGTTGGCTTCCAACTTCACGGTCAAATCAGCTTTAACTATGACTTCTTGATGAGTGTTGCACACACTGTTGAGGCGAAAGCTCCAGCACTTGCGTATGCATTCATGATCTGTATGTTCATTGGTTTTGCGGTAAAACTACCAGTTTTCCCATTACACGGCTGGTTACCAGATGCACATGCGCAAGCACCTACAGCGGGTTCTGTCGACCTTGCAGGTATCTTGATTAAAACTGCGGCTTATGGTCTTTTACGTTTCGTTATTCCATTCTTCCCAGTAGCATCTGCTCAGTTTGCTGACATCGCGATCATTCTTGGTCTAATCGGTATTTTCTACGGTGCATGGTGTGCATTCCAACAAACAGACATGAAACGTCTGCTTGCGTACACATCTATTTCGCACATGGGCTTCGTACTTCTTGCTTTGTATGCAGGTAACATCCTGACATTCCAAGGCTTGATGATTATGATGCTGGCTCACGGTCTATCTTCTGCTGCATTGTTCATTATGTGTGGTCAGGTTTACGAACGTCTGCATACACGTGACATGCGTTTGATGGGTGGTATCCGTGGTCAGTTCCAATACCTTTCATTCTTCTTAATGTTCTTTGTTGCGGCACTTGTAGGTATTCCGGGTCTAGGTAACTTCATCGGTGAATTCCTGATCTTGATGGGTTCTTATGACAAGTTCCCTGTGTATACAATCCTTGCTGCAGTAAGCTTAGTATTTGCCGGTCTTTACGGTTTAATCCTGATCCACAAAGCGTTGTTTGGTACACCAAACGAAGAACAAAAACAGCATTACGCAAATCCGTTGAAAGACTTAAATGCGCGTGAAGTTGTGATTCTTTTAATCTGTGCTCTTGGTCTAGTATGGCTTGGTCTATTCCCACAAAGCTTCCTTGATATTTCAAATTCAAGCATGGCGTGGATTGCAAATAGCTATATCCCAGTTCAAGAAGTCGTTGATGTTGTGCAGCAGATTGCTGTACAACCTGAAAATGTGGAGATGCAATAAGCCATGGACTTCACAATGTCATTTTCTGAGCTTATGCCATTAGCTCCTGTGATGATCGTGGCTTTAACTGCGATCGTCGTGATGTTGCTAATTGCAATCAAGCGTAACCACAATTTAGTTGCAACGACTTCCGTTATCGGTCTGAACCTTGCAGCCTTTTATATTATTTTTGTTTTCGTTGCAGGGCAGTATGCACCTGCAAACGTAATGAATTTGTTCATCGTAGATCCATTTACGATGTTGTACCAATTCGTGATTTTGATTGCAGCACTTGCTTGCTGCACATTGTCACATGCGTATATCGAAACCTATAAAGATAACCGTGAAGAACTTTATATCTTGATGCTGTGCTCTGTAATAGGTGCATTGTTAATGGTTGCAAGTTCTCACTATGCGTCATTCTTTATCAGTCTTGAGTTAATGTCGATTCCTGTATACGGCCTATTGGCTTATACACACCAACGGTCACAGTCGCTTGAAGCGGGTGTGAAATATTTGGTGCTTTCAGCAACCGCTTCTGCGATGTTGTTGATGGGTATGGCTTATGTATATGCGTACACAGGTACAATGGCATTCGTTGCTGAACCAGGCAAAATGTTCACAACTTTCAGCCAACCGGGCGTAGTCCTTGGTCTTGCACTGATTGTATTTGCTGTTGCATTTAAATTGTCTCTTGCGCCATTCCACAAATGGACACCAGACGTGTATGCAGGTGCGCCAGCGCCAATTGCGACATTCTTAGCGACTGTGGCTAAAGTGGCAATGATCGGTCTATTCGTTCGTTACTTCTTGGCTTCTGGCTTAATCCTTTCTGACAGCTTCATTACAATCGTGACCATCATTGCAGTATTGTCTATCCTTGCGGGTAACTTACTAGCAGTACGTCAAGTGAACTTGAAACGTATCCTTGCATACTCTTCAATCGCTCACTTTGGTTACTTACTTGTTGCTATTGTCAGTGCACGTAATACTGACTTTGTTCAAGTACAAGGCTTTGCAACATTCAGCAGCGTCAACGTTTATGTGATTACTTATGTATTAACAACGATTGGTGCGTTCGGTGTTGTGACACTGATGTCTAGCCCTTACAACAACAAAGACGAAGCAGGTAGCCTTGCTGAGTACCGTGGTTTGTTCTGGCGTCGTCCAGTGTTGACTGCAACACTGACTGTCATGATGTTATCTCTTGCAGGTATCCCATTAACAGCGGGCTTCATTGGTAAGTTCCTTGTGATCAAAACAGCAGTTGCTGGTGGTTCATGGTTCTTAGCTGCGATGGTGATCCTTGGTTCAGGTATCGGTTTGTACTACTACCTACGTGTGATGGTTGTGATGTACATGACTCCACCAGATAACCCACGTATCGACGCTGTCGATCATTGGGGTCAAAAAGTGGGTGGTATTATGGTGCTTGGCGCAGCTGCACTTGTGTTGTTGATCGGTGTATATCCAGATCCAATCATTGCAGTTTCTCAAGTGGCATACTTTGCGATCTCACCTGAATTACAACAGTTCATTTTTAGCTTAATTCAAAGTGGTTTTAACTAATGAATTAAGCAATTAATTTGCTTATTACAAAAAAGCCTCCTGTAAAGGAGGCTTTTTTATTTTTATCATTTGTTAAATAGCTTTATAATGGTTGAAATTTTATCTTAACCTTTTAGGTGTTCTCCCGTGGCTATCCATGAAATCCGTCATCCTTTAATCCGACATAAACTCGGCTTACTTCGTCGTGCAGATATTAGTACTAAAAACTTCCGTGAGCTTGCTCAAGAAGTGACTATGCTTCTGACTTATGAAGCAACGAAAGATTTACCAATGGTCGATCATGAAATTGATGGTTGGAATGGTAAAGTAACTGTAGATCGTATTGCCGGTAAAAAAATAACAGTTGTACCGATTTTACGTGCAGGTATTGGTATGTTGGATGGTTTCTTAAACCTGATTCCAAGTGCGAAAGTATCTGTATTGGGTTTAGAGCGTGATGAAGAAACTTTAGAAGCGCGTACTTACTACAAAAAATTAGTACCAGACGTACAAAACCGTTTAGCGATGATTATTGACCCAATGCTTGCAACGGGTTCATCGCTCGTTGCTGCTATTGACGTTCTAAAAGCCAGTGGTTGTAAAGATATTCGTGTCATGGTGCTTGTTGCCGCTCCAGAAGGCATTAAACGTGTAAATGAAGCTCACCCAGATGTGATCATTTACACAGCATCTGTAGACCAAGGTTTAAATGAAAACGGTTATATCGTTCCTGGTCTTGGCGATGCAGGCGATAAAATTTTCGGTTCAGTTCAAAAAGACTAATTTTTGCATCATGAACAGAAAAGGGGCTTTTATAGCCTCTTTTTTATATACTAAAGACATTGGCATAAATGGAATAGGGTACTTTTATGAAGTCCGAACAATATAAAGGTAAAGTGAAGCAGTACAATCCTGAAAAGGGCTTTGGCTTTCTTTCATGTGAAGAAGGTGATGTATTTTTCCATATCTCTGACTTTCCCGCAGATGGTGTCGAGCCAAAACGTAATGATCGTGTGAAATTTAATGTGGTGAAAAATGGTGATCGTTATAAAGCCATAAACATTGAGCGTGAAGAAGACAAATCTGCAAAAGCTAAAAAATCTAAAGTAGTGGCAAATAACCAGTCAATTACTTCAGCTTTGCTTTCGAATTTGCGTAAATAATGTGATTGTAAGATTTCATGGAAATCTTTGAAATTGAAAAAGAGGTCTATAGGGCCTCTTTTTTTATTATCATAAGAGTATTAAAAGAAAAGATGAGAGACAATTTTTATGTTTAAAGAGGGGAAAATCAAAAGCTATAACGTTGAGCGCGGCTTTGGATTTATACAACAAGATCAAGCACAGGATTTATTTTTTCATATTCGTGATTTTCCTAGCCGACACATCGAACCACGTGTTGGAGAAAATCTCAAATACAGGATTGAAGCAGATCAAGGTAAATTTAAAGCGGTAAATATCATCCGTTTAGATTTGAAAAAAGAGCAGTCCACTCATGAACAGATAAATCCGTCATTTGAATCAAGGTCGGATCGAGTGAATGACCAAGCTACTCCTCACGATACAGCCAAAGGCACAGTTTGGGGCAGTAAAATCTTCAGCATGATTGGACTCATTGTAATTCTAGTATTAGCTGTGGCTGTTTATGGGAAATATCAGCAGTACCAAGAACAGAAGCAGCTACATTTACAACAGCTCATGCAAGAAAATGAAAACATTGTAAAAGAACAACGTAAAGCTCAGGGGGATTTACCCGATCGGGTGCTGACTGAGCAAGGTGAAAAAAATCTATACGGCACAGCTTCAACGCAAGCTCAGTCTGTTGTTCAAGATACTGCGCAGGCACCTTCTTCAAGTGATACGCCAAGGGCAGTAGAGAAAGCACAGTTTAGTTGTGATGGGCGTACGCATTGTAGTCAGATGCGTTCATACGAAGAAGCAGTGTTCTTTAATAATAATTGTCCAAATACGAAAATGGACGGCAATAATGATGGCGAACCATGTGAACGCCAATTTAAAAATAGATAAAAAAGCGCCTTAAGGCGCTTTTTTTATTTTTCACAAAATTGCATAAAGGCTTTGAGACCCGGTCCTTGGTATTTCTGACGATGTACCAACATGAATAATGGACGGGCTAGTTGCCAGAACGGCGTATCTAAAACCACCAATTGACCTTTTTCACGTAAAGGCTCAATCGCAAGTTTAGAAATACATGACATACCAAGACCACCTGCCACGATTTTTAGAATGGCTTCGTTATGACCCAAGGTTAAACGTATATTGGCATCTGGCAGGTCTTTTAAAATTGCGTTGTCAAATACTTCACGTGTGCCTGAACCTTCTTCACGTAAGATCCATTCCACGTTATCAAAGTCAGCTGCAGTGAGTGCACGATCCAACTTCGCTAAAGGGTGCTCTGGTGAACAGCACACGGCAAGTTCATCGTCACGCCAGTGAATACATTGTAGCTGTGGCAGATGGCATGAACCTTCAATTAAGGCCAAATCCAACTGAAATTGGTTTACCGCTTCAATCATTTGGCGGGTATTGCCGACTTGAAGTTGTAAATGTGCTTGAGGCTGAATTTGTAAGAAATCTGCCATGAGGTCTGGCATCAAGTAGTCACTGATGGTTAGGGTCGCACCTAAACGCAGATCAATACTTTGTAGTTCGCCTTTGGCTGCTTGTTCAAAAGCTTCGCAGCGCCCTAAAATTTCCAAAGCTTGTGGCAATAAAAAACGACCCAAGTCATTCAATTGCAAGCGTTTACCAAGTCGGTCAAACAGTGGAGCACCGAGACCATCTTCGAGGTCTGCCAATGCCATACTTGCTGCACTTTGAGTAAGTTTGACAGCATCACTGGCTTTGGTAACGGTACCTTCTTGAGCGACTGCTACAAAAACAGCCAACTGGCGTAAAGTCATGCGCATGAATCAGGCCTTAACATTTAAAAAATATTAATAAATTATGCTGTCATGCTAACATGAGCACAGTCTGTCACGCCACGTTCAAATCATGTCAATTGAAAAATTTAGCTTAGAAAAGGTTTTATCTGTACACCGTTGGACCAATACTTTGTTCAGTTTTACCATGACACGCCCTGCACATTTTAAATTCACCGCTGGTCAGTTCGCAAGAATTGGTTTGAAAGTGGGCGATGAATTGGTGGTTCGTGCCTATTCTGTGGTGTCGTCACCTTTTGATGAAACTTTAGAATTTTTCTCTATCGTCGTTCCAGATGGTGCGTTTACTTCAAATTTGCAGCATCTACAAGTGGGCGATGAGCTGTATTTAGAAAAAATACCATATGGCTTCCTTACCTTGGCGCGTTATCAGTTGCCATTGCCGAAGGACTTATGGCTGTTGGGAACAGGAACAGGTCTGGCACCATTTTTATCGATGCTACAAGACTTTGAAACGTGGTCTAAATACGAAAAAATTAATCTAGTCTACAGTGTGCGCACCGTATCAGAACTGGCTTATGTCGAGCGTATTCAAGAAATCGCGGAGACCTTTGGTGAAGGGCATACGGGCTTCAAATTTATTCCTATTGTGACACGTGATCCAAATGCACCGCTGCATGACCGTCTACCAGTTTTAATTGAAAATGGCGAGTTAGAACAGGCGGCAGGCTTAGCGTTTAATGTTGATACGACGCATGTCATGCTGTGTGGTAATCCACAAATGGTTGATGACACCAAGGCGGCCTTAAAAGCGCGTGGTTTGACCATGAACCGTCGTGGTGAAGGCAATATTGCTGTAGAAAATTATTGGTAATCTGCCATGAAAAAAAGCTCATCGATGGATGAGCTTTTTTATTTTCGGAAATTAAATAACTGATGTTATGCATGCAAAAGTAATTTTGCATTTTTAAAATGATTTTTAAGCCAATTCGATGGAGTCTTACATCAAGGGAATGAATAAAGTGATTAGCCTTCGGCTGGAGGTACTCTTACGAAGCACGCTTCTCATTAGGCAAAATGAGAAGCATGCTTCGCAAGGAAACCATCTTGCGGTGCAATGCACCTCACCGACAAAACTCGTTCACTAGCATCTAATTATCTAAAGTATCGCAAAAACATTTTTGATTAGAAGAAGTCCTATCTCAAACACTTGCGGATGACGTTACCGCGTATCGTACTTTTATTTGAATCAAATTACGCTTCTGATGTTACTGCGTAAAATTAGTTAAATAAACGTTTTGATATTAATGCAGAATTTTATTTAAGAACTGCTGCGCTCGTTCACCACGAGGGGCATTAAAGAAATCATCTTTACTGCAGTCTTCCACAATTTTTCCTTGATCCATAAAGATCACACGGTCCGCAACCTGACGCGCGAAACCCATCTCATGGGTTACACACATCATGGTCATACCTTCTTTGGCAAGACCCACCATCACATCAAGCACTTCGTTAATCATCTCTGGATCAAGTGCCGAAGTCGGTTCATCAAACAGCATGGCAATCGGGTCCATACTGAGCGCACGTGCAATCGCAACACGTTGTTGTTGTCCACCTGATAACTGTGCAGGGAATTTAGCGGCATGCGCACTTAAACCCACACGGTCTAAATAAGCCAAACCTTTTTTCTTGGCTTCGGCTTCTGATCGACCCAAGACTTTAACTTGCGCAATGGTCAGGTTTTCGGTAATGGATAAATGTGGAAACAATTCAAAGTGCTGGAATACCATGCCGACACGACTACGCAATTTATTTAAATCGGTTTTTGGGTCATTAATGGAAATACCGTCGACTAAAATCGTCCCGGCCTGAAAAGGCTCAAGTCCATTAACGGTTTTAATGAGCGTCGATTTACCTGAACCTGAAGGCCCACACACCACAACCACTTCACCTTGTTTAATTTGAGTCGTGCAATCGGTAAGCACTTGAAAATCTTTATACCATTTACTGACATTTTGGAGGTCAATCATCGTTTTTTGATCGGTCATACACTTAACCTCCGTTGTAATTTTTTAACTGCATAGGTAGCGATCATACTAATAGTGAAATACACCAAACCGGCAAACAGAATGTATTGAGTTAACAATGACATGAGGTCGCCTCGAACATAGTTGGTGCGGAAAAAGTCTAACAGTCCGATGGCATAAACCATGGTTGAATCTTGGAACAGAATGATGGTTTGCTGTAAGAGTAGTGGCGTCATTTTGCGAAAAGATTGCGGTAAAATAATTAAGCGCATCGCTTGGCTATAGCTCATACCGAGAGCATAAGCTGCAAAGGTTTGACCTTTAGGAATTGATTGAATCCCGGCACGGACAATCTCTGAAAAGTAAGCCGCTTCAAATAGCATGAAGGCCACGATACTTGAAACGAGGGCAGTATCAATCGTTAGATAGTTACCCGTGATCCCTGTGTAGATAAAGGGTACGGCAAAGTAGAACCACATCAGCACCAAGAGCAAAGGAATAGAACGAAAGAGGTTCACATAGCCTTTAGCAAAAATATTAAAAGCCTTAATCGAGGACAGGCGCATCAACGCCAACAATGTCCCAATTAAGACACCACCAATGGTTGCCGTGATCACCACTTTGAGTGTGATGCTGAAACCATGCCATAGCGCAGGGCCAGACGCTTGGAGGTCTTGAATAAAAGAACTGAGCCATTCCATTATTTATCTCCTGCAATTAAGCCAGGAACGCGTAGGCGTTTTTCCAGAAAATTCATGAAACCAATTAAACAGATGTTGATCACGATGAAAATAATGGTGACGTAGGTATAAATTTCGATGGTGTTTTGCGTGTATTCACTGATGGTTTTCATCTGTGAAATGATTTCTGCAACACCGACTAAAGAGGCGACTGAGGTGTTTTTGACACAGTTGGTCAACTCAGAGCTGAGAGGTGGCAAAATCGTGCGGAATGACTGCGGTAAGATCACATAGCGGTAAAGTTGAGCCGTGCTAAATCCCATAGCATAACCTGCATTGGTTTGCCCCAAAGGAAGCGCTTCAATACCTGTCCTGACTTGCTCACAGACCCGTGCAGCTGTAAATAAACCCAAACCGACACTTGCAGAAATTAAGGCGGTCGTGTTTGCCCCAAGGTCATTCATCCACCAGCTTTTAATCGCAGCAGGGAGGAAGTTGGGTACAACATAGAACCATATAAACAGTTGAATCAATAAGGGTACATTTCTGAAAATAGTCACGTAGGCAGTACCTATACTACGTGCTACAGGACTCGGTAGGGTACGCATAATACCCAAGATGCTGCCGAGTACCATCGCAATGCTCCATGCCACCAAAGCGATGACAAACAGCCAGCCGATCCCAATTAAGATCCAATTCAGGTAGGTTGAATCACCTACACCTGTAGATTGGAACAGCACACCCCAATTCCAGCTATAATTCATAGGAACTCCCTATAATGAGCTTAAGCCAAAATCCGTTTGGCTTAAGCATCTTTAGAATGTTTAGGGAAAGTTATTCGTCACGATCATGTGGATTGCTAATCAATGCTTTTAATTGATCAGACATCGGGAAATTTAAATTGATATTTTTTGGTGGAATTGGCGTTTGGAACCATTTTTTATACATGTCATTGATTTCACCAGAGCTATAAGTTGCTTTGATTGCATCATCAACCACTTGTTTAAAGCCAGTATCACCTTTACGCATCATACAACCATAGATTTCATGAATCGGTGCTGTACCCACGATTTCCCATTTATTAGGATCTTTGGCTTTCGATTTTTCACCCGCCAGCAAAATATCATCCATCATAAATGCCGCTGCCCGACCATTTTGTAGCATGAGGAAAGACTCAGCATGGTCTTTGGCAGAAATGACTTCACCAATACCTAATTCTTTTTCATGTTGACGAATATAACGCTCAGATGTCGTTCCTGCCGTGGTGACTAACTTTTTGCCTTTTAGGTCAGCAAAATCTTTAATCCCAGAGTCTTTTGCTGTAAGTAAGCGTGAACCCACTTCAAAGAAACCTGTTGAGAAATCAACTTGTTGTTGGCGTTCTTTATTGTTGGTGGTAGAACCACACTCTAAGTCGACGGTGCCATTAGAAACCAATGGAATACGGTTTTGGCTAGTCACTAAGTTATAACGGACTTTTAATTCGGGAAGATTTAATTGCTTTTTAACCGCCTCAACGACTTTTAATTGAAGATCGTGTGCATAACCTACAGGTTGGTTTGGATTATCTGCGATATATGAAAATGGAATCGATGAATCGCGATAGCCTAATACAATTGTGCCGGATTTTTTGATCTTATCTAAAGTCCCTGAGTCAGAAACAGCAGCTTCACTTCCTGCAGCTTTATCCGTTGTAGGTGCTTTATTGTCACTACATGCGCTAAGCCCTAAAGTGAGCGCACTTGCACAGAACAAAGTTGCTAAATGTTTTTTTGACGTCATCGTTAAAACTCCTTTTACCCTGATTTAATATCCACTTTTTATGATCTTGTTTCTCGTTAGATTTTATTGCTTTGTTTTTAAGAATCTTTCAACAATAAAAAAGAGATCATTTTCTACATCTTAGGTGATATATCGAGCAAGGCTCAAGCAAAATTTATTGCCGAATTGTTACTAAGAAATGGGATAAGTTATGAACATTTTTTATAAGAAGGTTTGCTATAAGCCATTAAATATAAAATAATTTAATTTTATTGTGAAATAAATAATTAAAATAAAAGGGCATAAAAAAACTCCAAATGGAGTTTCGGGATTAAACTTTAGTTTAATCTCCGTATTAATGCACAAACATATCCATAAATTCACGAATTTCTTGAATCGCTGTGTCTACGTCAGCAGTCAACCAAGTCGGTTCAAAAAAGCCAGCATAATGCTCCAGTCGATCTTGGGGAACAACTAAGCGAATCGGACATTCTTCTTCGAGCAAGCGCCAAGGAATAATAGGCACTTCATTATCTAAAAAAGCCGCAATATTTCGAATATCAATCACCATCGCATTGATGCATTCAGGGAATGGCATCACTGAAAACTCTTCAGTACGTCGGCGAAAATATTCCAAATCACCCCATTTCAACACATAACTTGGCTTACTAAATTCAATAATGCCAATAAGATGTTGATCGCGAGTGTAATGAAGGGAACATTGATGAGTGACGTCAGTGTCAAGATCAAGCGTTACACCTTGTTGATGGTACGCCATAGATTTGATAACAGGTGAAAAATAAGGTGCATGATTATAGCTCATTTCATTCATCAAAAGCAGATAATTCCACCGGGCTCAAAAAAGCATTTATTTTGTAAGAGGTCATACAATAAAAAATGCTTTAGATTTAAATATTGCACTTAAATCTTTGCCCGATATTTGCGCCCTTATATATTGATTTATATTTGAAAATAACTCATCTAGCTCCAAAGGAAAGTATATTTATTAAACTTATCATTCGAGATTTATCATTCAAGTTACACGTTTTCACTGATTGTAATTGTTCTTCACACAATACAGGATATTGTATTGGTAGTATAAAAATTCAACTATGAACAACAAAATAGCGAGGGGAATATGACACACGATTTTAATAAACCACCCCATACCACCAGTACGGAAGAAACAACACAAAAAAAACGTATCCCTGTGTACATACTGATTTTAGTGGGTATCTTTTTAATCGCATTATTATTTTATATGTTTGCAGATATGAAGCCCTCTGCTTCGGATGCACCGCCTGATCATCCTGCACCCAATGCACAAACTGCAACAGCCAATGATACGACTAGCGGTACAGCGGGGGATGAAGCTGTTGCTAATGACTCAAATACCGCAACTGCGACAGATCGTTGATAATAATTGATGATAAACATGAGTCAGAGTTACATGAGTGCAAGATCTGAACCTTAAGTTTCTCATCAGACTGACATAAATAAAGCCTTGGTTTTCCCAAGGCTTTTTTACATCCAATTGTGAGCTTTTGTTGGAGTTATGCATACTTTGGTTGATTAAAAAATACGCAAAAACTAAGGTGGAAAAGAAAGCTCAAGTTTAAAGCACCAATGCTGTGTGATATCGCGGCATACGTAAAAATGCACATAACAACAGATCATGTATAACAATGAGGGCGAACGTATGAATGATTATCTGGGTGGTCCGCGTGGCCGTTTTGATGCCATGTATTATTGGGAACAGTTTCACCCCATTTTAAGTGCAGTAGCAATTCTCCTGATAGGTTGGGTCATTGCCTTATTGATTGCTGCTGGCGTCAAAAAAGTTTTGCAAAAATTAGGTACAAATCAAAAACTTTCAAATGCAACTGGGCACCGTTCCAATGTTGAAAATATAGTCTCCAGAGTTGTGTTCTGGATTATTTTGATCATTGCTGTCATTGGTGCACTCAATGTACTGAATTTGACTAGTGTCAGTGGCCCATTCAGTAACATGATTCAGCAGTTCTTGTTATTTATTCCACAGCTCTTGGCTGCAGTAGCTGTAGGTTTTATTGGCTGGATCGTGGCGAGTTTGGTCAAAGTCGGTTCAAAGAAACTGCTTGATAAAACCCAACTCGATGAAAAACTCAGTTCTGAGGTTGGCGTCAGTCCAATCAGTCAAAATATCAGTGAAATTGTTTATTGGCTGATATTACTACTCTTCCTACCGATTGTTTTGTCGATCTTGGGTTTAAACGGTCTCTTGTTCCCAATCCAAAATATGGTCACTGAAGTTGTTTCTTATCTTCCCAATATCTTTATTGCCGGTGTCATCGTCTTTGTTGGTTATATCTTGGCGAAGATTGTACGAGGCATCGTGGAAGGCTTGGTAAACAGTTTGAGTTTGCAGCAGCAAGTCGAAAAAGTGGGTATGTTTAAAAACGCAAAACTTGCTCAAGTTTTGGGTAATTTTGTCTTTGCTATAGTTATTATCACTGCATTAATTGTGGCTTTCGAAGCACTTGGTATCGAGGCGATTTCTCAGCCTGCAACAGCCATGTTACATGAGATCATGTATGCGATACCGAACATCATTGCCGCAGGTTTAATCTTAATCTTGGCTTATGTGGTATCACGTTTTGTGGCACGTCTAGTGGTAGATGTGATCTCGGGTACAGGTGTTGATACTGTGCCAGAAAAATTAGACATTCAACGCTTTTTGGGCAAAACCAAAGTGTCGGATGTGGTCGGTTGCCTCATTGTATTTTTCACCATGTTATTTGCGGTATCTGAAGCTGCTAACCGTTTAGGCTTTGAGCAAATCAGTGCCCTTATTGCTATGTTTATCCAGTTTGGTGCAAGTATTTTACTTGGTGCTGTAATCTTGGTGGTGGGTTTCTGGCTTGCCAATATTGTGGCAAATGTGGTGCAACGAGGGGAATATAACAGTTCACGTTGGTTAGGTAATTTGGTCCGTGTGCTGATTATGGGCTTGGTTGTAGCCATGGGCTTGCGTGCCATGGGTATTGCTGACTCGATCGTGAATTTGGCCTTTGGTTTAACCCTCGGTGCGGTTGCAGTTGCTTTCGCTTTGGCCTTTGGTTTAGGTGGTCGCAATCCGGCGGAACGATTGTTATCAGATCTTATCGATAAAGCGAAACGCGAAGCCAATGAACCGAATCCAGTACAGGAGCAGGCAAAGGCGAAAACCACCTTTAATACGCCTACATCGTCTGCAGCGAGTCCAACACCATCAACATCTGTCATGACTTCTGAAGTGAAAACAGATGATGGCTATCCAAACATTCAGCAAGCTGCTCCGGGCGTCAGTGAAAAAGAAACTGCTACACCAGATCAGTTGGATGTAAACCCAAGTGATCAACCACAAAATAATCCATTTGGTTCAACTGGTGAGGCTGAAAAACAGGTCGATGCACCTTCGGCACCTGTAGCTCCGCCAAAACCGAATGACCCTAATTAACCTGTTCTGTCTTTACAAAATCGGCCACGCTTAGGTGGTCGATTTTAATGCTCTATAAGGAATATTGTATGGCAAAAGCACCGAATAAATTTTTAGCCCCAGTGATTATTGCAGGGATCACGGTGGGTTTTTTGGCGAGCGCACGACGCTTTATTTTTGCAAAACCAAAACGCACTGATTTGGAGCAGACAGAACAATCACCGCTAAACAGTGAAAAAAATTATACCAATCAGTCCAAAAATAATGGTTGAAATTTACCCGAAAATTGGTATTTTAAGTAATAGTGATATATGGAATATTACTTAAAATATAAAAACTTAGGATTCATATTGCTGTCATGAATGACACTTATGATCTGTGCAAAGGAATGGCAAAATGGGGGTAATTTCAATGCTCAATACTTTAGTATCGACACTCAAACAAACCGCAAGCGTGCAACCACAACATATTTCAGTTGCCGTTGAAAAAATGGATCTGACAATTCAACGAACTTCGACGTCGTCAGTATCATTATTTAAAACCGACTATCTTGAATAAGTCCGATTGGGCAAGAAAAAGGGGCTGAATGAATCAGCCCCTTTTTTTATGCAGAGATCTTCTGCAGGTTATATTTAATTAATTCTATGTCGAGATCAGACGTATTCAGAAGCTGCATGCGCAGAAGCCCATGCCCATTGGAAGTTGTATCCACCTAAATGACCCGTTACATCGAGTACTTCACCAATAAAGTACAAGCCTTTCTGTTTTTTACTTTCCATGGTTTTTGATGAGACTTCAGTGGTATCCACACCACCGAGTGTAACCTCAGCAGTACGGTAACCTTCAGTGCCTGATGGCTTCACTTCAAAGCTTTCTAAACGGCTTGCAATGAGTTCTAGTTTTTCATCGCTGATATTGCCAATGGCTAATTCAGCTTGTTCAGGCCAAATCAGATTTTGTAATTCCACAACCACGCTTTTCGGTAAGTGTTCATTGAACAATGTGCGCAGTAACACTTTTGGTTGACTGGATTTTTTAGATTTGAGGAAATCTAAAACATCTAAAGCTGGAAGGAAATTGATATTAAAACGTTGACCGACATCCCAGTAGTTTGAAAGTTGTAAAGAGCTTGGACCACTTAAACCACGGTGAGTAAAGAGTAAAGCCTCAGTAAAACTATTTAACTCATTCGATAACGTGGCTTCAACAGCATTGCCGCTCAAGCGTGTGGTGACTTCTTTAAAACTATCGGAGAAAGTGAAGGGTACTAAGCCTGCACGAGTGGGGTAGACAGAATGTCCAAATTGTTTAGCAATCTCATAGCCAATTCCTGAACCACCTAACGTTGGAATGGACAGACCACCACTGGCAATAACCACCGATTCTGCTTCAAAAAAGCCTAGATTGGTTGCCACTTGAAAGCCTTGTTCAGGTAAGGCATTGACTGCTTTTACTTCACAGTTGGTTTTAATATCCACCAAACCAGTTTTGTCACATTCTGCCAATAGCATGGCGAGAATTTCTTTTGCACCATTTTGGGTAAATAATTGCCCATGTTTGCGCTCTTCGTACTCAATGCCATATTCGCAGACCATACCAATGAAGTCCCAGTTGGTATAGCGAGTTAATGCCGAAATAACAAAGTGTGGATTATGTGAAATATAATTTTCTGGTTCGACATACAAATTGGTGAAATTACATTTACCGCCGCCAGACATTAGGATCTTTTTGCCAACTTTATTGGCTTTTTCAACCACCAAAACTTTGCGTCCACGCTGCGCCGCTTTATATGCCGTCATTAAGCCTGATGCACCAGCACCTAAAACAAGGACATCATATTGATTTTGCGACATGGTAAGTTTCCGCGTGGAAGAAAGGACGCAGGATTATACGCTTTTTAGCGCTTCGGTTGAACCTTTCAGGCGACCTTGTAGGCCACCAGTATGAATTACTAAAACACGTTGATGGCTTGTAATTTGACCCCGCTCAATCATGCAGAAAATACCTCGCAGCATTTTAGCCGTATAAACCTGTTCTAATGGAATCGCAAAGCGTTGTTCAAAGTCATGCATAAACTGTAAAAGTTCCGGCGTTGTTTTGGCATAGCCACCACAGCAAAATTCATCACTGATGCTCCAATTGGTTTTCTGTGTCAACTGAGCAACATCGTCGCAAAGAAAATTGCCTTTGAGCGCTGAAAAACCAAGAACAAGTTGATGTTCCGCACTGGCTTCGATCAAGCCCGTTATGGTTCCACCTGTACCGACTGCACAGCAGATGAGATCAAAATTTTGTTGATTTTCATGGCTTAAGATTTCCGTACAGCCACGGATAGCCAATGCATTGGTTCCACCTTCAGGAATGACATAGTATTCGGGATATTGCTGTCGTAATTGCGCTAAAGCGTCTGCTTGTTTCTGTTCTCGATACTGTTGGCGTGTGACAAAACTGAACTGCATACCAAACTGTTCGGCGGTGGCTAAAGTAGGATTTCGGGCTTGATGTTGTAATTCCTCCCCACGGATGATGCCTAAACTGCCGAACCCAAATAAATGTGCAGCATATGCAGTGGCTGCAATGTGATTTGAATAAGCACCACCAAAGCTAAGCACCTGTTTAAACCCTAATTTCTGCGCCTCAATAAAATTATATTTAAGTTTATAAAATTTATTGCCTGATATTTGAGGGTGCACCAAGTCCAAACGCTTAATACACAAATCAACCCCTTGATATTGAATAGTCTGCTCAGGAATGGCGTGGGCGATAGATTCAAACATGTTGGTAATCGTTATCTTGGTGGTTAGAGTTCAAATAGGTAGGCATTGTAAAACGGGAGGTGTAGAAGATGAAATCCTTTGCATCTTGGTCAGTTCAACTCTGCTTATAGCACTTCACTGCCGATATCGCTAACTAGCAACATCAACGGAGGTGACGACAGACATACCGGGTCTTAAGTTTTCCAAACCTTGTTGATTGGGATCAATTGCAATTTTCACGGCAATGCGTTGCACGACTTTAGTGAAATTTCCTGTGGCATTGTCAGGTTTCAATACACTAAATTCAGAACCAGCCGCAGGGGAGATTTGCTCAACTTTGCCGTAAAATTTTTGATGTTTCATACCATCGACGCTGAACCAAGCTTTTTGACCAATATGCATATCTGCAATTTGCGTTTCTTTAAAGTTAGCAGTCACCCAGCGCTGCTGTGGAATTAAATACATCAGTTGAGAGCCTGCCGCAACATATTGACCAATACGCGGGCTGACTTCGCCAAGTTGACCATCCATAGGTGCCACAATCGTGCTGTAGTCTTTAGTGGTCACTGCCTGATCAAATTGTGCTTTGGCACTATTTACTTGTGCTTTAAGCCCCGTCGCTGCAACTTGTGCAGTTTTGAATGATTCTTTGGCAACCAGTAAATTGGCTTCTGCTTGATGAAGTTGGGCCAAACTATTTTTAGCGTCTGCAGTGGCTTTATCTTGTTCTGATTTCGATGCAGCGCCAGTATTGCCGAGTTGTTGGTAGCGCGTCATTTGTGCAAGAGCTAATTCATAAGCCGCACGTGATTGGTCCACTTTCGCTTCGGCTGCCGTAATATCTGCTCTGCGTTGTTCAATGGCCTGGCTTTGATTGGCAAGTGAGTTCTGTGCTTGTTCCACCCCAGATTCAGCCTGTGTGACTTTTTGATCATAGGTCGTTGCATCGATATGCATAAGCACTTGACCTTTTTTTACATGATCAAAATCCGTCACCAAAACATCTTTCACATAACCATTAATTTGTGATGAAAGCACCGTGGTTTTGCCTTTGACATAGCTATTTTCAGTCGACTCGATACTGTTATGAAATGGACCAATCCGCCACGCCCATAAGATCAGCGCAATTCCCAACAAGAGGATGATCAACATAAAAATCAAGGTTCGCTGCGGCGTAGAAATAAGCTTGCTCGATGGCGCAGGCATAGCGGTTGCTGTTTGTGGTTGCTGCGGTGCTGCTTGCTCAGTGGGTTTATGGTCTTCGGTCATGTTGTTCTCAATATCGATTAGGTCATTTGGCGGTTGCTTATGTTGTTTAAGTCGGGAAAATTTTAACTACTATCCGTGCGTTGCTGTTGGCGTAATTGATATTTATTTTTGCCCATCAGCAATAAACTCCAAAGCAACAATAAAACGGCGAATATGCCATTTAAAAAAATCACATCGTTATAGGCTCGAACTTGGGCTTCTCGAGTGATGGTTTGATTAAGGCTACGTATGGCTTGTTGTTGATCTAAATTAGGGTCTAAAGAATATTGATGCGCACTTTGCGCCAATTGTTGTAGGCGCTGTTCGACTATAGGAGAGATTTGCGATAAATCATTATAAATCTGTGCCTGATAGGTTTGGGTACGCATTTGCTGATAGGTCGAAAAGAACGATGAACCGACCAGTCCCCCAAAGGTTTGCGTTGCAGAAAACAGCACGATAAACGTCACCATGTGCGATGGGCCTTTTTGTAAAGCACTGACAATGCCTGTAAGCAAAAGTGGGCCAATAAACATGCCACTGGCAAAGCCCACCAAAAACTGACTCCAATAAAAATCATGCGGTCGAACATCACTGGTCAGGTGATAATCCAGTGCACAGGCAAAGAGCACGAGACCTGCTGCACCGAGTAGATGAAGCACGATTTTTTCTTTGGAAAAGGTCAGGGCACTAAACACTGTTCCTAAGACAATCCCGATCAGCACGACAGTATAAAAGGAAACAAATTGGTCGGGTCCCATGCCCATGGTTTTCAAAAAATTCACGGCTGCATAGCTTTGTTCTGACATGAGAAAGCGAATGGCAAAGGCACCGATAATAAAACTTACGGTCGACGATGTTCCGAGCCAGCGTGTGACAATCAGGGGATTGACCCGACAATGTTCATAGGTCAGACCGACAACTAAAAGAATCAAAGCGGCGATGAGTAAATAGGCCAACCATTCAGCCTCAAACCACCAAAGAATCGGGCCTTGAGTTAGCACGATACATAGCAAAGCAAAGCCGGGTGCTAATAATGCAAAGGTGAATAAATCTTGCTTTTCAAACACTTCGATACGTAGGCTTCGTGGCAGTTTTAGAGAGACCACCATCGCCAAACAACATAAGGCAAGTCCTAATTCAAAGGTGTAAAAAATAGACCAATCGTTGACATCGACCAGATAGGGAGACATGATCCATGCCAGCGGAATCCCCAACTGCTGAAAGCCCAAAGCTAGATAAAGCCCACGACCAAAATGAGCACGTTTAAACGCTTGCATGATGTAATACATCCCAAGCGAACTGAGTGGAGCTGCAAGTAAGCCGCTAATCACCCGTGCAAAAATTGCCATTTCATAGGTATGGACGAATAAATGCAGCACCATCACCGCGATAAATAAAACCAAACCAATTTCTGAAAATAGCCTAAGTCCATATTGTTGACGGGCTTTAAATAAGATCAGGTTAGAGCTGACATTGGCCATAACAAATGCCGCAGGGATCCATGCCGCTTCTGAAGGCGTTAAGCCATATTCACCTTGTAGAAGGGGAAGATTTGCCGTGATAAATCCATTACTTAAGCTCCCCGAGATCGCAACAAATAAACCAATAAAGAAGTATAAAAAACGCTTATAGGTCGGATGTGCAATGGCAGCGGGAGAGCCGGGCAAAGTCGGTTTTTCTTCGGGTGTCCAATCCGGAGCAGGTTCCAATAAACGTGGAGGTTTGGACATGACGTATTACCCGCAAATACCATGTAGTAAAAACTCAACGGCACGTTTGGCGAGTTTTTCCTGATCTGCTTCGGTATGGCCTTGCAAAGCTGCACGCAAAATGGAGGTGACCATGGCATAGTCCGCCGGTTTAAAGTCTGCTCGGCAGCGACCATTTTGAATGGCCTGATTAATCATTGGTTGCAAAATTGCATCACGTCGTTGGTATATTTCAACCATGGCAGGATCATCCCGATCAATCACACGCCAATATTCCATAAGGGCTGTGAGATAGGGAATATTATAAATATGGTCTTGAATGAGGCGAATAAATCCATCATCGAACTGTGCATAATTAAGCGCACGCTGTTCAAGTCGGTTCAAGGCAGCTTGCATTAAGGCGAGTACTAACTCACGACGGTCATTAAAATTACGATAAAACGTCGCACGTCCAACTTGAGCTTGATCCATGATGAGTTGTAGAGGCGCATTGATTCCGTGAATACGGAATACCTCAATCGCAGCTTCTAAAAGGATTTCACGATTTTGTGCAGCGAGTTGTTGACGTGTGGACATTATTCTTTGACAGCATCATTTTAAATTTATCTAGATATTAAACGGACAAAAGTGTCCGAAGTAAAATCGTATTCGATAGCAGTTTTGTAACTTGTCTTCTATGTAGTTAAATAAAATGAATCAATTATTTATTTTTAAAAGGAAATATTTTTCTATCGGCATCAATCTGCATCCGCATTGGAAAGACCGCCGAGACATAATTACTGACAATTGACCCTAAATCGGCAGATAAATAAGGTGAATATCTGCACAAAAATGCTATGCTGAATTTATAAACAAGATAATTATAAAAATGGAGGGCGTCCAATGCGCAAATTAAGTCGGGCTGTGCTGCCTATGCTGTGCCTGTGCAGTTTTTGGATGGTTGGCTGTGATACGACAGACGAATTGCATCGTCCTCAAAATGAACATCGCACCATGATCATTGGCGGTGTCCCTGTAAATGACCATGACTATAAATTACCGCGTGACGATGTTGCGCTCAATGAAGCCGCTGCAGATGACGATTAGCAGATAGATCCGTAAAAAAATTAGGGTGGACATACTGTCAGTACACGGTAGTGAGACGTGACATGTAAAGAGTCACAGATGCAGTGTGCTACGTCAGATGTGTGAACATTTTGAAGTAGACGTCTTACTTCTGCAGTTTAGTTTGTTGGATTAAAGCCTTACAAACATTTAAAAAGGCTCTGTACTCGCCCAGTATGCCCGAACTGGAATGAACCGTGGTTCAAATGCTTAAATCAGGTCAATCTATCAGGTCTATTTGCCAATTGGATGCCTGAATTTCTAAGTTATTTTGTCTAAGTTGCTGACTAATGCTATCGGCCTGTTTCTGTAAATCTGCCACGGCAATGGTTTTAATCCAACGGATTTCACTTGAGCTATAACGACCATTTTCACGGCGTGAGCTGTCAATCGCTTGTTGCAAGATACGATGCTGCTGGGTCAATAAATCACGTTCATTGAGCACTGAAAGCATGCAGCGTCCAGAACCGGTTTTAGCCTGTGCATTGGTGGCGTGAATCTTTTCAATTAAACCATAAAGTTCTGTATTTACAGCAAATGCTTCTTGAATTAAAGCATTCGGTTCTTCGCTAGGTGCATCACCTTCTTGAATGAGCACGTTGTTATTGATTCGTTGTTGCAGCGAGGCCAATTTAGTTTGTAAGTCACTGCGTAAAAGTAGGGCTTCGGCTAATTTCATTGTCTTGATATTAATTTGTACTTTTAGCGATCATGCGATGGATTAATGCAGTATTCAAGTTATTTATAGTGAAAAATTTGGTCAATTAAAATAAACACTGCAAATTATAGGGAGAAATTCAGAGATTCTGTCTGTAAAATTGCCACGAATTTAAGTGAAAACGGTGTGATAGTGGAATCATTTTGGATATTAGGCTCGATTGCGGCAGCACTATTACTTGGTGCAATGAGCCCAGGGCCAACGTCAATTTATGTGGCGAAGAATTCCATTGCAATTTCACGTAAACACGGTTTATTTACCGCACTTGGTACAGGTTTGGGCGCTGCAATATTTGGGCTATTAGCGGTATTGGGTTTGCAGGCATTTTTATTGGCTGTACCTTCTGCATATTTGGCTTTAAAAATTTGTGGTGGTTTATATCTGCTTTGGATGGCATTTAAAATTATAAAACATGCCAAAGAACCGATTGAAGCTGGTGATGCCAGCAGCTCGCAAATGTCACTCCGTCGTGCATTTACTACTGGTTTAATTACCCAATTGTCGAATCCGAAAATTGCAATTGTGTTAGCCAGTATTTTTACGGCACTTTTACCGAAAGAGATTCCAACGTATTTTTACTTTGTACTGCCAGTTTTGTGTTTCTTTATCGATGCAGGGTGGTGCTCATTGGTCGCTGTGGTTTTGTCAGCAGAAAAACCACGTAAAGTCTATTTGAAGTTTAAAGCGGGTTTTGATCGGGCAGCTGGGGCAGTGATGACAGTGCTTGGGTTAAAGCTGATTTTTGGGATGAAGTGATTTACAGTTAAGGTGTAAAGAAATATATTAAAATACAATAATTTATTTTTGAATTTTAATATGTCTAATTACATTTCAGAACCTAATAAGCACATTGAAGACTACTTAGACTATTATTTCAATGGAAATAAAAATTTTGAATATGCTGTGTTATTGAATGGAGCATGGGGTAGTGGCAAGACATGGTTTGTAAAACAATACATAGAAAAGCTTAAAAATAATGATAAAAAAGTTGCTTATATTAGCTTGAATGGACTGTCCAAAACATCCGATATTGATGATGAAATCTTTAGAAGTATTCATCCTAAATTAGCAAGTAACGGTGCAAAAATTCTCGGGAAAGTTGCTAAAGGTGCATTAAAGGCTGCTTTTCGTTTTGATTGGGATGGCGATTCAAAACCTAATGGTCAAATGAATGTTTCTATACCAAATATTGAATTACCAGATTATTTGAAAATTACGAGTAAATTTGTACTTGTCTTTGATGACCTTGAGCGTTGTGAGTTAAAAAAAGAAGTAGTACTTGGCTATATTAATTACTTTGTAGAGCAGGAAGGAATTAAAACCCTTATTGTGTCGAATGAGGAAGAAATTGAAGATAATAAAGAATATGCTAGAAAAAAAGAAAAACTTATCGGAGCGTCCTTTAGCTATATCGAAGATCAAAATTTGGCTATCCAAAGTATTTTAAATGAAATTTCCAAATCAGATGATTTAAAAATTCTTCTTAATTCAAAAATTGAACTGATTAAGCAAACTTTCAACCAAGTCAGCTATAAAAATTTACGATCTTTTAAGCAAGTAATTTTTGAATTTGAAAGGTTTTATAAAAAAGAATATTTTGTCTACAAGTCTAATTTCGATTCTGAAATTTTTGAGAAAGTTTTAAAGGCTTTTTTGATTCTTTCATTGGAAAATAAAAAGGGAAGATTTGATAAGGAAATTTTAACTTTCAAACTTGATCAACCTAGTGATAGCTCTTCGAAAATGGAAGATAGAATTGCTGAAATAATATCTGGCTTTAAAGGTAATGATGCACAGAATTTTAAAGAAAAATATCAAATGAACCTGAGTGATTATATTTTTACTCAAAAGCTTTGGGAACAAATTCTGAATAAAAATATTATTATAGATGAGATGATTAGCAATGAATTATATGAAGAATATTTTAGATTGCAAGAGGATAAGCCAACTTGGCTAACGTTGATGGATTTTTGGGACTTAGAGGCAGTTACATTTGATAGCCTTGTTAACAAAGTAAAGAATGAAATAGAAATGAGCTCTTATACTCATATTACAGATGTATTGCATACAATAAGTTTATTGATTTATTTTAAAGAGCACGAGCTTATCGACTTTAATATAGATAGTCTTCTGCCCCATGCTATTAGTAAATTTAAAGAACTTGTTAGTGTGAATGATAAAATAAGAAAAATTGAGAATTTTAGTTTTTTAGAAGCTTCTGGAAACTATAGTTTTTATGCCAAGGATATTCCTGTTTTTCAAAATTTTATGGCAGAAATTTTAAAATCTTATGAGAAAAAATATATAGAAAGAAACTCTGATCGAGTGAAAGAATTATTGAGTTTAATGGAGGAAGATTCATGGCTTTTCTCACAGCGTATTATTCATAATAATAGTGAGGATAATCTCTATTATGATTTTCCTATTTTGAAAGAAATAGAACCAAATATTTTTTCATCAAAGTTATGTAATATAAGCCGGCATGATTCTAATTATATTCTTAGTGGACTTGAGAAACGTTATTCAATACATTCATTCAATATGTATGATGAGGAAAAGGATTGGTTTGATAGAGTCGAAAGTGATATTAAATCTAGTATTTTACCTTTAGCAGATAAAATTCTTCGAGCTAAGATAAATTTATATATTTTGCCAAAAATTGTACAAATAAAAGGAAATGCTATTTATTAAAAAATCCGCCAAGTTATGGCGGATTTTTTTATCTCAGATCTAAATTTTAAGACACTTTATCACCCGGTTTAGCACCAGTTTCAGGTGAAATCACCCAAACACCTTCGCCATTACCCGCAGCTAAAACCATACCGTTAGAAATACCAAAACGCATCTTACGTGGTGCAAGGTTTGCCACCATTACCACCAATTTGCCTTTTAAGTCTTCAGGTTGATAAAACTCACGAATACCGCTAAACACGTTACGTGGCTCAGCCTCACCGACATTTAAAGTGAGTTGTAAAAGCTTGTCAGAACCTTCAACGTGAGCAGCTTCTAAAACTTCAGCCACACGTAGGTCAACTTTCATAAAGTCTTCAATGCCAATAATTTCAGCTTCACCCACTTTAGGCTCAGGTTTCTTTTCAGCAGCTTTCTTCTCTTTTTTCTTTTCCGCTTTTGGTGCTTCCGCAGGTGCAGCTAAAGAGTCTTTAGACGCATCGACCATAGCAGCAACTGCTTTCGGGTCTACACGTTGCATCAATGGTTGGAATTGAGCAATTTGATGATCTACTAAAATCGTTTTGCCTGAAGCAAAGTCGAAAGCTTCTAATTTTAAGAAGCTTTGAACTTCTGCTGCCAATGTAGGAAGTACTGGTGCAAGATACACAGCCAATTGACGGAACAAGTTGATGCCGACAGAACATACGTCATGAACTTGCTGTTCTTCGCCTTCAATTTTCGCTAAAGCCCAAGGCTTTTTCTCATCGATGTATTGGTTAGCTTTGTCAGCAAGCGCCATGATTTCACGGATTGCCGCAGAGAATTCACGCGCTTCGTATTGAGCAGCGATTGATGCACCTGCATCAATAAAGCTTTGCACCAACTCAGGCTCTGCACAAGTCGCAGAAAGTTTGTTATCAAACTTAGTATTGATGAACTTGGCACAACGGCTTGCGATGTTCACCACTTTACCCACTAAGTCAGAGTTTACTTTCTGAACGAAATCATCAAGATTTAAGTCAGAATCTTCAACTTTGTCAGAAAGCTTAGATGCAAAGTAGTAACGTAAGTATTCAGGGTTTAAATGCTCAAGATACGTTTCTGCTTTAATGAAGGTACCGCGAGATTTAGACATCTTCTGACCATTTACAGTCAAGAAACCGTTGACGAATAAGCTTGTTGGGGTGCGGTAGTTTGCCCCTTCAAGCATTGCAGGCCAGAACAACGCGTGGAAGTAAACGATGTCTTTACCAATGAAGTGATACACCTCATTTTTAGAATCTTTTTTCCAGTAGTCGTCAAAGCTTAGGTCAGGACGTTTGGTCTTGATGTAGTTTTCAAAGCTCGACATATAACCGATTGGTGCATCGACCCAAACGTAGAAATATTTGTTTGGCGCATCTGGAATTTCAAAACCGAAGTAAGGCGCATCACGTGAGATGTCCCAATCAGACAGACCTGCTTCAAACCATTCATCCAACTTGTTGGCAATTGACACAGGTAAACGACCTTCGTCACGTGTCCATTTTTGCAGGTATTCACCAAAGTTCGGCAGTTTAAAGAAGTAGTGATCTGAAGATTTCTCTACAGGTGTCGCACCGCTTAACGTCGATTTTGGATTTAACAACTCAGTTGCGTTATAAGTTGTACCACAGACTTCACATGAGTCGCCGTATTGGTCTTCCGCTTTACATTTCGGGCATGTGCCTTTAATGAAACGATCCGACAAGAACATTGCTTTTTCAGGGTCAAACAATTGAGTCACAGGACGAACTGCAATGTTGCCTGCTTCACGGTTCTTGATATAAATCTCAGAAGCACGAGCTTGGTTTTCAGGGCTATTAGTTGAGTCGTAATGGTCAAAGTCAACTCTAAAGCCAGCAAAGTCACGTTCATGTTCTTTTTGCACATTGGCAATTTGCTGTTCAGGCGAAATACCATTGGCTTCCGCACGTAGCATAATCGCTGTGCCGTGAGCATCATCCGCACATACATAAGTCACGTTATGACCCATTGCACGCATGGCACGAACCCAAATATCAGCTTGGATATAACCGAGTAAATGACCCATATGAATTGGGCCATTCGCGTATGGAAGGGCGTTAGTAACTAAAATATTACGCACGGATATGACTCTCTCATTCGTATTTATGCAATGGGCTGTAATTTTACATGAGATAGCCAGTACTTGCACAAGGGAATAGGTGAAATCTTTGCAAAAGTAAAAAAATCTATATTGCTGACACAATTACAGTGATAATAGGGCATAACTGTGATGCTTAAGAGTAAGAAGCCCATGTATGAAGATGACTATGAAGACGATCAGCCAATCACTCGTATTCCTCAAAATGAACAGCGTCATAAATTGGGGCATCACATTATTAAAGATGCGCAGCAATATTTAGAACAGATTTCTGCAGATGAGCATGCCTTACTGATTCAAACCCTGCGTCATTTGGCACAAGATGAGCCTTATTTCGATATTTTGGCCGATGAACTAGATCAGCCTATAGAAATGAAAGTAGCGAATGATGCTTTAAATTTATTGTATTTTTGGCAACTGCTTCATCAACATGAAGATCAAAAACAGTTTCATTTACTCGATGCGATTAACACCGAGTTTTTTCAGACAGAAATGTTGAAAGCCTTTGATGCCTTAGAGATTGGTGAAAATAAAGCGCAACGTCGTTTGGTTCTACTTGAAGCTTTTAAACTGTATAAGCTGAATTTCCATGCCGGTTGTATCCCTGTCTTGTATGCACAGTTAGAAGGCATTTTAACGGATGTACTGATTCAAACGGGCTTTTTAAAGCAGAGCGGTACCAAGTTTGTCGATGTATATAAAATTGTACCCGGTCTAAAAGGCAGTGAAATTAAGAGTCTTTGGCATAAAGCAAAAATTGCCAATGAACTGAATCATTATTTTGCTGAATTAGCTGCTTATCAAATGGATAGCAGTTCAACAGTTGCGATGACGCGCCATAATATTTTACATGGAACAGAGCTTACCCATTTCAATCAAGGTCGTAGCTTTGTACTCTTTATTTGGTTATTTGCAGCAGTTAGTTTTATGAGCACAGTCAGCAAATAATCTTTTTATGTAGCGGTAAAGTGCGTGATTAGGGGCTTTACCGTTATTCCTTTTGCTTAATTTAGATTGATGAATATCAATACAATAAAAATAGCCTTTATATTTTTCAATGATTTAATACATTTAAACTCGGATCAATTTTAAATCCTAAACTTATGCCAAAAAGCATAAATGCAACGTCATGTAGCTCAATTGTTTCTAAATGCATATTTTTAAGGTCATCCCGTCAAAGCACGTTATAACTATTGTTAGACAATAACAGAGAAGAGGCGAGAACGATGACAACTGAAAATAAAATTGATCAATTGAAAGATAAAGCGTCAGAATTGGGTGATGATCTAAAGCTCAAAGCCAAAGAAGCTCAGCTTGAAGGTGAAAAAGCCCTCGATGGTGCAAAGCATAAAGCTGAAGAGTTAAAACTCGAAGGCGAAAAAGCCTTAAATGATGCCAAGCATGAACATACCGAGCAGAGTAATGAAGCCAAAGATAAATTTGAGCATCTCAAGGCTGAAGCCAGTCACAAATTAGATGAAGCCAAAGTCAAAGCCGCCGAACTTAAACATGAGGCTGTCGAAAAATTTGATGAACTCAAAGTGCAGGCGACAGAGAAATTTGACGAGTTAAAAAAGAAAGCCACTGACACACTGAATAAGTTTAAAAAAGATGATCAAGCTTAATTGGGGCTGATCAAAAAAGCCGTTCTATCAAGAGCGGCTTTTTTAGGATTCATTGTTTTAATCCATCTAAATTTTCAGTCTTAATATTTTTGACTTGATCATCGACTACGGTAATCACATAGCGCATATTGGCAATTTCATAGGTGTAATCTACCGCTAGTTTCGCAGGCAGATTTTTCTCTTGCAGCGGATAAGACACCATTTTCATCGGAGATGCTTGCATACGCGAGCGCATGAGATCGATGCTATCACCAATCGCTACAGTTTGTCGGTCAGGTGTTTGAATGGCTTCAGTTGCAATTTCTGCATAGGCTGCTGAAGTCAGGAGCATCAAGGCACATAAAGTCGTTTTATAAATATTCTTCTTATAGATAGTCTGCTGATACATAGTTTTCCCCATTTTTAAAATTAAAAGCACAAAATGTGCCTTTAGATTGCACATCCATCGCTATGATTATTCTGTTGAAACGATTGAAATATAAACTGAAATTACGCTGTAAAAGTATGGTTGATATGTAATCAATTTAAAATTTTATGGCTTTGGTTTAGCCGCATAGATCAACTACACGGGCATTTTAAGTGGCGCACGCTTGAAAACTTGTTTGAAAGCTGACTAAATTACTCAACTTTATAAGCTTATAGGGATAAGTCATTCATCTCCCTCTTACTCTGGGGCAGATGAACAGGTAAACTATCGCTATTATCTTTTGATGTTCCTGTTTGGAGACAACATAATGTCGTGGCTTTCTTCTCTAAAATCTGTGTTTTCACCCTCCCAAGAGGTGAAAGAAGAGGAAATCCAACAGGTTTTACAAAACTATGTACTTCCCAATTCAAATAATGCCTTAAAAGACCGTATTACTCAGGTGAATGTGCAAGGTCAGATCTTACAGATCACGATTAATACCTTTCCTTCAGAAGCCGATGACTTGCAAAAAATCCATGATGATTTGGCTGATGCGTTGGAAAAATGCGGCATTAACGAACTGAATATGCATGTGATTCAACAAAAAACAGGGCATAAATCTGAAGGTGGTTGTGGTCATCATCATGCAGAAGGCGAAAGCTGTTCTAGCCAAGAAAAAGCTGAGAGTTCAGCAGCAAAAAGTCAGTTACCTCCAGTTGTGGATGCGTCTGCGAAAACGCCTGAAGCACCTGCCGAAGTTGATCCGAATAACCCACCGATTCAAAAAGCTGCTCCACAACAGCGTGATGTACCGAAACATCCACGCATTAAAAATGTCATTTTGGTGTCATCTGGTAAAGGTGGTGTGGGTAAATCGACCACCACAGTGAATTTGGCGCTTGCATTACAACAACTGGGTTTAAAAGTTGGGGTATTAGATGCAGACATCTATGGTCCAAGTATTCCAACGATGCTCGGCAATGCAGGCCGCACGCCGATGATTGAAGCTGAGCAATTTGTTCCTATCGAAGCATATGGTATGGCTGTACTTTCAATTGGTCACTTAACTGGGGATAACAATACACCAGTGGCTTGGCGTGGGCCGAAAGCGACAGGGGCGTTAATGCAGCTCTTTAACCAAACTTTATGGCCTGATCTGGATGTATTGGTCATTGATATGCCGCCAGGCACAGGTGATATTCAGTTGACGCTTGCACAGCGTATACCAGTGACAGGTGCTGTGATTGTGACGACACCACAAAACGTGCATTAATGGATGCAACCAAAGGCATTGAACTATTTAATCGTGTACACATACCCGTCATGGGTGTAGTGGAAAATATGTCGACGCATATTTGTTCAAACTGTGGTCATGAAGAGCAAATCTTTGGCACAGGTGGTGGCGACCAACTTTCAGCCCAATACGACATTCCACTCTTAGGCCGTTTACCGCTGAACGTACAAATTCGTGAAAATGCCGATGCAGGGAAACCGTCTGTGATTGCTGGTGATGATGCTGCTGAAAGCTATATGGAGATTGCGCAAAAAATTGCAGATACATTGCCTCAAGTTGAAAAAGATAAAAACCGTATTTTCTAAGGGTTTACTGAAATTTAAGTTGCTCGCATTAAATCTGGCCTCGTGCCAGATTTTTTTCTTAAAAAGACCCATTTTGATTTTTTTATAGTCAGTTGGTTGTTGTGTTTACACAATGTTGCATTGTATACATATGTAACCCTATATTTTAGCGCTTAATCACACTCATTAAATTATCTTGATAAATAATGAGTTAACCAAATGAAAACTTTAGTTGAAGATATCGTTCTTGCTGTGAGTACAACTGTGTTCGCTGCTTCTGCAATGGCAAATACAACGGCTCCTACGGCGAAACAGGTTGCGGGTCAAATTGCGAAACAAAAAATCGCAGCAAATTCAGATGTACAAAAAGCGGTAAAAGCAAAGTCTGAAGCAAAAGCGAAAGCGGCAAAAAAAGTCAGTGATCAAAAATCAAAATTGACTGCAAAAGAACTCAAAGCGAAAAAAGCAGCTGAAGCTAAAGCACAAACTGCAAAAGACATTAAAAAAGCGATTGTGGGTTAATCACTGACCATTGATTTTTCAGTGCGCCTGACCTTGGTCAGGCTTTTTTTGTCCTTATGAAAAACAGTAGCGTTAAACATAAGATTTTTAGAGGATTTTGACTGCGTAGTTTTTTAAATTATACGCTGAAATATTTGCTTAATATTTTGATATTTAAACATAAAAAATAGTCATCACTAAAATTCATTAATCATCGTAAAATAAGTTTTTGCTAAGTCCAGCAAACTGAATTAATCTTCGCGGATTAAGTTTGAGGTCAAAGTATGATTTCATGGTTTTTTATTGGTCTAGTTATCAGTATTTTGTTAACGCCGGGACCAACCAATACGTTACTCGCATCTTCGGGTATTCAAGTTGGGCTACGTAAATCATTCCGACTCATTCCAGCGGAAGCCTTTGGTTATCTTATTTCGATTAGCCTATGGGGTTTTCTCATTGGTAAAATTTCCGTACATCTCCCTTTACTGCCGACCATTTTGAAATTGTTTAGTGCCGGCTATATTCTATTTTTAGCTATGCGATTATGGCGTACAGCAACTGTCGCTGAAAATTTTAATCAAAAGGGCATTCGTGCACGCGAACTCTTTGTTGCGACTTTATTAAACCCCAAAGCACTATTATTTGCATCTGCGATTTTTCCTGCATTGGCTTGGCAAAATGCGCAGTATTATGTAGCTCACATGCTGATTTTTTTGTTGTTGATCGTGCCAATAGCATTCTTTTGGACCTTCCTTGGTTCAGTTTTGGCCTCGAATAAAATTAGTTGGCTCAATCAAGCCAATTTACAACGAACAGCGTCATTGGTCTTGGTTAGTTTTTCGATTCCACTGAGTTATTCTGCGATTTTAAAACTCTAAATTGATTTGAAAATGACTAAATCCGCTTAGTTCGGCAAAGCTTATTTTCATTAAGTCGGATTTCAGTTAAAGTACCACGCAATAATTGATTTAAGTTTTTGGATAGAGATAAATGGCTATTAAGTCTGATCGTTGGATTCGCGAAATGAGCGAAAAACACGGCATGATTGAACCGTATGCAGAAAACCAAGTCCGTTATGATGAAAATGGCGAAAAGCTTATTTCGTATGGCGTGTCGAGCTATGGTTATGACGTGCGTTGTGCTCGTGAATTTAAAGTCTTTACCAATGTTCATTCAGCAATTGTTGACCCTAAAAACTTTGACGATAAAAGCTTTATTGATATCGAATCAGACGTTTGCATCATTCCGCCGAACTCGTTTGCACTAGCACGTACAGTCGAATATTTCCGTATTCCCCGTAATGTGTTAACCGTTTGTTTGGGTAAATCAACCTATGCTCGCTGCGGTATTATTGTCAATGTGACGCCTCTTGAACCAGAGTGGGAAGGTCACGTGACTTTAGAATTTTCGAATACAACCAACTTACCTGCACGTATATACGCGGGTGAGGGTGTCGCACAAATGTTGTTCTTCGAATCAGATGAAGTGTGTGAAACCTCTTATAAAGACCGTGGTGGTAAATACCAAGGTCAAACCGGTGTGACATTACCTAAAGCTTAATCCTTCGGATTGAGTTTAAAAAAGCGGGCGAATTAGCCCGCTTTTTTGTTGGGTCATTCATCGGAAAATAGACCATTCGGTGGGGAAGTTTTTGCAATTGAGTAATTATTCAGCATAATAAAAAGTTAAGTGACTGGTCTATCACAAGTCTCCATTTAAGGAATAAATGGACAATAACATCAAAGCCAGTTCTCAGGAATAAATATAAGAGAGATGCAGAGCATCTGATAAAAGGAAGGTCGAGATGACTCAATTCAACCAGGCTAAGTTATTCCGCCAGAGTTGCTTAGCAGCCGCAGTCAGCATGTTTGCTGCACCATCTGTTTATGCGCTTCAAGATTTATCAGATGAAGCACTTTCAGCCACAACGGGTGAAGGTGTTGCACTCACTTTAGAAAATTTCAAAATGGTCTTTCAAGGCCCAAATGACCGTTCTGCGGCTTCTAGTTATGCGTCAGGTATGGTTGATCCTGGGAAAAGCGATACAGGTTTTATTCGGATTATTCCTACTGGTGAAAACTATGAACAATTAGGCCAGCGTGCTTACGATAAAATCTACAAAGCAGCTTATGTTGATGCTTATCAGCAAGGGCGAGTTACGGGCTATAACGGTGTTTATGACTCCACTTTCTTAAGTTCTAAAAGCACCTATGAGACCAATAATGCTACACGTATAACCAATGAAACCATCGCAACATATTCAACAGAATATCGTGGCCGATTAGTACAGTCTTATCTTGAATCGCCAACGATGCAGGCATATTACAATCAGCGTTATGCAGATTATAAAGATGGTACTATTATTTCGGGCTTAGAAACTGATGGAACAACAAAGAATACGTTGACAGCAGGTCAGGATAATAAATCTAAAGAATATGCACTGCAAAATACGTATGAGATGATTGAGTTACTATACGGTAACAATAGTACGGGTAATTTACCGACCACTTCGACTTTTTATAAAAATTATGTCTCAGGAAAAATTACCCGTTCAAATATTATTGATACAACAAAAGATGCTCAGTTAAATGCCAAAGCTGCAGAAACCCTCAATCAGTTGGCAACGGACTATGCCAAGCTTGAAGCTCAAAAGGCAAGCGATGCGGCATTAGCAACCGTGAAGAAAAATGCTGAAATTACAGCAAAACAAATTGCTTCGACTGCGACCGTATCGAGTCTCAGATCGAAAGCAGATGTATTTATATATGGCTTAGCCCTGTCCAATAGCAAAGATAAAAATGGAAAAAGTTCATTAGCAACGCGCTATACAGACCAAGGATTTAATTGGGGTACAGCAGAAAACCCATGGCTTTTCCATGCGGGTAATCAAGATGTTGAACAATTTGCGAAAGATAATAAGGGGAATGTTGGTTACTTAGCGATTGAGGCACCATTAAAGAAAATTGCGGCAGATGATGCATCTAACAACATCAAGCTTGGTTTGTGGATGGATGTATTTTCACGGTCTTTAAATTCAAGTAATGTCGTCGATCCGATTACAGGGGCGCCCACCAGTGGCTTAGATAAAGATTATCGGTTACGGACTCAAGTTGTTGCGAATGGTTTGAGTTTTAATGGTTCACAAGTTCGAATTTTTCAAACCCTAAAATCAACCAATACCAACTATAACCAAACCTTAGGTTTAGCCAGCCTAATTCGTATTAATACCAACGATCGTGCTGAATCACTCAGTATTAATGATGGTGATTTAGATGCTCGTGGTATACGTATTAGTACAGCTGCACGTTCTGAACTGGATGATGGTACTGCAGCGACACCCGCTATGGATCGTTCTGTCGCTCCGATTTTCCATGAAACGGAAGGTCTATATTTATATAGCCCAAACATCAATTTAGTTTTAGGCAATATGTATCAACCCTTTATTGTGGGATCGGAAGGTCGAAATATTATTTTGGAAGTAACACGTATTCCTAACGTGCCTTCTATATACAGTAAAATTTATACTTACTATACAGATATCGCTGGAAATACCACAGGTACATCAGGCTTAACTGCTGCTGACTTTAAAGGTTCAACCTGTAACGTCTATAGTTGTGGTACGGAGTTAAAAGCAAACTCTTCAGATGCGACAGCACTATATCAAGGGCGTAATGCAACACATAGTAGTATTGCAATCGGTACAGTAGAGCGCTTGCCTGGTAATCTGCTGAATGCAAAAAGTACGGATACGGCAACAGGTGTGGTCTTTAAAGGTATCAATGGACAAAGCACGAATTTAGGATCTGTTGCCATAGATGGCGTCTTGATTCAGCACTTAAAAATAAGAACAACAGGGCTGTAGGAGAAATTATATGTATAAAATTTTATGCGCTGTTGTTTGTGCTGCACTGACACAAACTCATGCAGGTTTAGTGTCTATGGATAATAGTGAACTCACCGCTGCAACAGGTCAAGGCGGTGCAGATCTCAGTTGGACACTTTCCTTAAACCATCAATATGCCAATGATATGTCAAAAAACAACATATCAATCATGGATGCGAATGGAAAAACGACTCAAGCTTTTTATGGATATCAATGTTCATCCAATGAGTTTTGTCGCTTAGCACTTGCGCCCAATAATCATGTGGATGCAAATGGTAATAAGAAATGGTTGGTGTTTAAACAGTTTCAAGGAACGTTACAGATCGATCAATTTTCACTAGATGGTGTGACGATTATCAATCGTGAAGGCAATCCACAAACGGCTATGCAGTTGACATTTTATGATGATAAGCCATTAAAAATTAGAAATTTAGGTTTTGCTACGTTGGCGGTGGAAACAGGGACGACAGGTAAGGAAGGTTATGAAAATACCAGTACTTATACGACCTATACCGAAAAGAAAGCTGATGGAACAACTTCAACTTTAGCTGTGCCTGATTTTGATCGTGGTTCAGAACAAGGATTTATGGGTGTTAATGTGCATGGCAACATGCACATGAGTGGAAAGTTAAACATCTTCAGTTTTAACTGCACTGGAAATGGTGCAGGTCGCTGTTAATCAGCTTTGACTGAATATAAGGATATTGTGATGAAAAAAATAACAACTTTAACGGCACTCGCAACCAGTATTTTACTTGCTCAACACGCCTATGCTTTTGAAGCGATGACCGATGAAAGCTTGGGTGCAGTTACTGGCCAAGATGGTATTTCGATTACCCATGAAGTTTCTAGAGTCAAAGTTGATCAGTTAAATTGGGTTGACCCAACCGACCAAAATAAGATGAAAATGGGTTTGCACAATGTGCAAATAGATGGCGTTGGGCAAAGCACCATTACATCAAAATTAGATTTTGATGTCGGGACTACGGATGCTGGTGTAGGCATGCGTATAGCTGCGAGTGTCAGCCCATTTACGGCTGTTGCACAAAATATTATGTTGCTTTGTCAAGGTGCAACGTGCCAAACGCCTACACAAAATTTAGGTTTACTTACGATTGCAACATCTTCACCTTTAAAAGTATTACTTGAAACCAGCAATGGTCTATTTAACCGTAATGATACGGCATATATGGAATTTCAATTGCAAAATGCCAGTATTAGTCATGGTATGAATGGACATAGCGTAACCTTAAAGGACTTTAACTTTAACTTTGCGGGTTCAGGTTATATGTATGTCGCAGCTGATGAAGGCATTGTTCTCACCACAAAATCCACAGGGAGCAAAGACCATGCAGTCAATTTGGGGCGGGTAAAGGATACTTCAGATGTACATAGCTCACGTAGCGATGCCACAAACCCCGGCGTTAATATCGATTTACGATACGGTACCGATGGTGGTGCACAGCGCAATTTAATTCGTATGGGAGCATCGGGTGCTGTCACTAATGCACGAGTTGCCTTAAATGCCAATCAAGAAGGAATTAAAGATTTTGGTCTAGCAACGAAAGCTTCAGGATATGAGTCCGTTGGTTCAGGTGGTTTACATTTAGGTGTGCGCGCGGATTTCACTTCAAAAGATGATCCGAGTCTTGTTGCAGGTCAAGCACCGACAACCTTAGAAATTGGCCATACGGGTATTGGTAGTTATGCCATTGAATTTTCTAATTTAACGTCTTTAGTTGCTGATAAAAATGCCTATATTGATTTTGGCGATATTTATATCAATACCATTCAAGCAAAAAGCCTTGATTTTCTGGTAAATGATAAATTAAAAGCGACATTAGGTTTAACCAATAATGTTTTAACCCAGAATCTGTCAAATCAAACGGCGGGTGGAAATTTTGCACTTGTGGCGATTCGTGGTATGGATTTTCAGTCCATCGCGCGTACCGCACGATTTATTTCGGATAACTCAATTGCTGCAATTGCAAGTAATGACAACAGTTGGGGGATTGGTATCCCAATTTATAATATGAATGCCAACGTTGCATTATCAGAGAAAAAATACAGTTATAAAAATGCGGCTGAAAAATCAGGTATTGGCTATAACCTTGTGATGAGCACAGATGGTTATGGTGTTGATAAAAAAACAGGAACGCCAAGTACAACATCCATTATTTTGATTGATGGTAAAAAAGGTATTAATGGTCAAGAAGTCAATTATTATGCAGGCTTAAGAAACATCAATGCACTTATTCAATCTGATGGTGTGATTGGTTATGAAAATGATGGCATCTATGTACGTGCAGATAATTTATTGATTGCAGCTAATGCCGAGTTAGCGATTGGTCAACTTCCGGGTTCAACCTATAACTGTGCGACTACAGCTTCTGCCAAATGTGGGACCACAGTACCTTTAGATAATTTCTCTAAACGTGATGATGTGTTGACGAATATTGCGTTTAAACTTGATGGTAAAGGTGAGCTATTTATAGTACCGGGTCTAAATGACACTGCAGAAAATAATTATTTATCTTTCCGTGGAAGCTTTGAATTTAAAGCATTAACTGATGCTGAAAAGAAAGATCAAAAAGTTATGGGAAGCTATTTAAGTTTGATGAATGAAGATGTAAATGCCAGCGGTGTCGTTTCAGCTTCAAGTATCAATATTAATAAAATGCAGGGCGATCTAGGCTTTGATGCTCGAATTAAAATGAAACAAGATTCGGTAGAGTTTGATAATCAGGTAAAATTCAATCCAACCAATAATATGTCTAAAGCGTTTCGTGCAGAAGTTTCGATGTTAACAAATGGCAATATGCAAAAGATGGCGGATATTGCCCTAACCGGTGGAACAATGCGAAGTACGATGGGGATTACTCCACGCTAGTAAAATTAAATCAATAACAAATAAATAAAATAACGAACAGGGAATTTGTTATGAAAAAGAAGTTAATCAGAGGTTTGATATTCTCGACATTTGCGATGAGTAGCTTATCTCATGCAATGATGGCTTTAGATGATGAAAGCTTATCAAAAGTTGATGGTCAAGCTTTACTCTCCATGGAATATACGCAGGGGTATAATTCTGTGGATGAGAGTGGACAAGCCGTTGACCAATCCAAAGTTGGCTTTTATAAACTTGGTTTGGAAGCTGAAATGGAGCTCAATGCCAATATTAAAAAGCTCCAATTGGGTTGTGGTGGTGCAAATGGCTCAGGTGCTTGTGATATTGATATTGATCATATTTCACTGAGTGGCTTGCCTGCAAATAGCAATTATACGTCGGATGAACGTGCGGCAACTTCAGCTTTGCTGACCAATCCTTTTATCGAAATTGCAATTAAAGATCCGAAATCAGCGGCAACACGTGAAGTGATGGGCTTTCGTTTGAGCGCTGAAAAAATTTCTGGATTAATGACATTAGGTACAGAAAATAGCAATACACCCAATGGTATCAATACCTTTAGTGGTTATATGAAAACAAAAGCGTCTGCGGGTGTTGCAACAACTGCCGAGCGTGTGATGGACTATGCTTCTACGCAGCAATACATTGAAGGGGCTGTTAAGGGGACATTATTTGGTGCTGAAGTTGATCTACCACTTCACTACAAATCAGATAATTATTCTTTTAATTTAAAATCAACCACGGCTCCTTTTACGATTCCAGCCACTGTTGTAAGTGGGAATCGAATGACAGATGTACAGTTAAAGGGTACAGGAACTGTTGATCGTCTAGATTTTAGTGGTCCATTAGAAGCTCAAATCTCTTTACTCGGTTTAAACATTAATTTGAATAAAGATGTGACGGGGTATCTTACTGGGCTAAAAACCGATATTACGGTAAATCAAAGTTTAGGTTTGATTCACGCACTTTATCTAAATAACCCTGCTTCGCTATCTTTACAAGCTCAAAAAATACTCTGGCCTGGTGCTGCAGTCGCAGCAGAAAGAGGGTGGTGGTTGGCGATGGAAGATGAAGTTGATTTGGGCAGTATTACACCATCAGATAAAGTGGCGATTACAGATGAAGTGTTGAAACAAACGATCGCCGGAATTAACCATGACCTAAGTACCAATGTTCGTAACTGTGGAGATTTACTCTTTGGTTGTGTTGCAGGTTCTTCTTTGGATGTTAAAGAGATTAAAAACCCGTCATTAATTGATTTCCCATTAACCAATTTAAAACTGTCTGGACAGGAGTTTCGTTCTAACTGCTTCGGCGGTCTGAAATTCTGTTAAGGCTTAAAATATTTGATATAAAAAATCCCGCACTTAGCGGGATTTTTTATATTTAGCGCAAATTATTTTGCAATTTTCGCTAAAAGGTCTTCTTTACTTAAGTTGCTTGATTCTTCATCACGGCGACCTTTGTACTCAAATGTACCAGCATCCAAACCTTTCTCGCCAATGACAATACGGTGTGGAATACCTGTTAACTCGATGTCAGAGAATTTAACACCCGGACGTTCATTACGATCATCAAGAAGAACATCATAACCAGCAGCAGTTAATTCTGCATACAGTGCTTCAGCAGCTTCCATTGTACGCGGTGACTTATGTGCATTCATGGGCACAATAGCAACTTCGAAAGGAGCAATTGCGGACGGCCAAATAATCCCTTTGTCATCGAAGTTTTGTTCAATCGCAGAAGCAACAACACGGGTTACACCAATACCGTAGCAACCCATAGTCACAACGAGAGGTTTGCCATCTTCACCTAAAACTTTACAGCCAAGCGCTTCAGAGTATTTTTGACCCAACTGGAAGATATGACCAACTTCGATACCACGTTTAATCAAGATTGTACCTTGACCATCTGGAGAAGGGTCACCTTCAACAACATTACGAAGGTCATAAACTTCGGTGTATTGTGCATCACGTTCCCAGTTTACACCTACAGCATGTTTATCGACTTGGTTTGCACCAGCAACAAAGTCTGAAAGTACAGACGCTGCACGGTCAACAATAACGGTAATGCCTTTTTCGGTTAAGCCTTGAGGGCCACAGAAACCAGCAGTTAAGCCTAAGTCAGCTAATTGTGCTTCAGTTGCAAAAGTTAAAGGAGCAGCAATTAATGGGTGTTTTTCTGCTTTAATTTCATTCAGTTCATGGTCGCCACGTAGGAATAAGGCAACCACTGGTGCAGCTTTACCTTCTTCAGCAACACCTTGAACCAATAATGCTTTGACAGATTGAGTAGGGTCTGATTTAAGGAATTCAGAAACATCAGCAATAGTTTTTTGATTTGGTGTATCAACAATTTCAAGTGCTTTAGTTGGAGCAGCACGTTCACCAACTAGTACGGCTTCAGCCATTTCTACGTTAGCAGCATAATCTGACTCTGTAGAGAATGCGATGTCATCTTCACCGCTAGACGCAAGGACGTGGAATTCATGTGAACCCGAACCACCAATTGAACCTGTATCCGCTTGAACTGGACGGAAATTTAAACCTAAACGTGTGAAAATCTTGCAGTAAGCTGCATACATGTTGTCATAGGTTTCTTGTAAAGAGGCTTGGTCAACATGGAAAGAATAGGCATCTTTCATGATGAATTCACGTGAACGCATAACACCGAAACGAGGGCGGATTTCGTCACGGAATTTAGTTTGTACTTGGTAGAAGTTTGCAGGCAATTGCTTATAGCTTTTCAATTCATTGCGAGCAAGATCTGTAATCACTTCTTCATGAGTAGGGCCAAGTACAAAGTCATTGTTATGACGGTCTTTAAAACGTAAAAGTTCTGGACCATATTGTACGAAACGACCTGATTCTTCCCATAAAGATGCAGGTTGAGTGACAGGCATCAGGACTTGAAGTGAACCAGCACGATCCATCTCTTCGCGGATAATCGCTTCAACTTTATTTAATACGCGAACGCCCATCGGCAGCCAAGTGTATAAACCTGAAGCCAATTTACGAATCATCCCGGCACGAAGCATAAGCTGATGTGAAATAACTTCAGCATCGTTTGGGGTTTCTCTTAACGTTGCAAATAAAAAGCGACTCGCGCGCATGGAAACTGTCCTAAAAAATTAAGCGTTAAAGTGGAGAGTATACAATAAAAAATGAGGTGAACATTTTCCAAAGTCACCTCATTTTATATTTTGTCATTATGACATGATTTTTTTGGCCTGACGTGCAAGGAAGTTTCGGAAATCGTCCAAATAGGTAAAAATCACCGGCACAACCACAAGTGTTAGTAGGGTAGAGGTAATCACCCCGCCAATCACGGCATGTGCCATTGGCGCGCTTTGTTCACCGCCTTCACCTAAACCAAGTGCAAGCGGAACCATACCCATTACCATTGCACTGGTGGTCATTAAAATGGGACGTAAACGGGTTTTACCTGCTTCAATAATCGCTTCATAACGATCTACACCATGATCCATGGCTTTTTTAATAAAGTCGATGAGTAGAATTGCGTTCTTTGTCACCAAGCCCATGAGCATAATAATCCCGATAATGGAAAAGAGGTTCATGGTTGAATTAAATAAGAATAGAGCTAAGAAAACCCCAATCAATGATAAGGGTAATGAAGCCATAATGGCTGCAGGGTGAATGAAGCTATTAAATTGTGAACCCAAAACAATATAAATAAATACAATAGAGAGGGTAATTGCAGTCATTGCATAACCCGCAGACTCAGCCATATCTTTATTGGCACCTTGCGTGACAAAACTATAACCTGGTGGCAAGTCGAAGTTTTTCTCTATCTTATTGATTTCGGCACCAATATCACCCGCAGGACGTCCTGCTGTGTTGGCTTCAACCATTACTTCACGTGCCAGATCACGACGGTTAATTTGTGAAGCACCAAGTGTTTCTTCAAAGCTTGCCACACTTGCCAATGGAACTAAAATAGGTAAGCCTGCAGCATCGGTTTTTTGTGATGTGATGTACATGCTTTGAATGTCAGTTGGCAGTCGACGCTGATCTTCAGTGAGTCTTAAATTTACATCATAGGTTTCGCCTTTATCATCCTTCCACGTTGTTACATTATCACCCGCAAGAAGAGGGCGTAATACATTGGCGATTTGATTGACGGATAAACCTAAATCACTGGCTAAAACGCGATTGATATGTACACCTAAGGTCGGTTTAGGTTCTTTGAGTGAGCTTTCTAAATCGACAATACCGTCGACTTTCGAAATTTCTTTCATGAAGCGGTCAGAAATGCGTTGTAACTCATCTAAGTCTGGTCCTTTAATCGAGATCATTACCGGCTTTTGGCCGCCCGATACTGTTTCATCGGCTGAGGCAATCGAGGTAATAGTAATACCTGCTATATGTTTTAAGCGGGTACGGAATTCATTGTTGAGATCCGTTAATGTTTGACTACGCTCTGTACGAGGTGAAACAGTGACACGAATGCTGGCATGGTTTTTACCCCGATCAGTGGCACTATTAATTGCACCATAAGTGGCTTTGACTTCTGGATGTTGGCGAATGATACGATCTACTTGCTTAAGCTTAGCCTGCGAATATTCAAGGGTTGCATCAACTGGTGTTTCAAATTTGATCCGAATTTCACCTTTGTCTGGTACGGGTACAAATTCAGTTCCGATCATTTTGGATAAAGCTAATGCGCCAAATAGAGACGCGACGGCGATTAAAAGGGTAATGAGCCTAAATTTTAAAGCAAGCTTGAGTAATTTTTCATAATGATGGCTTAGGTTGTCGAGCTTGCCCGAAATCCAGTTAAAAAAACGTTTGATTTTACCCGGCTTTTTATTTGGATCGTGGCGCTCTGCCCAGTGAGCAGACAACATGGGGTCAAGGGTGAAACTCACAAACATTGAAATCAGTACAGCGGTACTGACGGTTACACCAAATTGATAGAAGAAACGCCCAATAATGCCGCCCATAAATGCCACAGGTAAAAATACCGCGACAATGGTCAATGTTGTGGCCAATACGGCTAAACCAATTTCTTTTGTGCCGTCGAGTGCAGCGGTGACGTGGTCCTTGCCCATATCGGCATGGCGGACAATATTTTCGCGTACTACAATAGCATCATCAATCAGGAGACCGATACTCAGTGAGAGAGCTAGTAGGGTCATCATATTGATAGTAAAACCAAAAATCCAAACAAAGGTGAGGGTACCTAGTAGCGAAATCGGTAGGGTTAAACCTGTAATGGCTGTCGAACGAAATGAGCCGAGAAATAACAATACAATGAGTACCGCAAGTACTGCACCTTCAATAATCGTACGTGCCACGTCTTTAATGCTGCCACGAATACCTTTTGAAGAATCAACCACAATTTCTGCGGTCGTGCCTTTCGGCAATTGCTGTTGGATTTTACTTAAGGTTTTACGGGTATTATCAACTACCTCAATCACATTAGAGTCCGAACTTCTTAGAATGTCGACAGCGACGGCTGTTTTACCATTCAGATAAGCACTCGACTCCATTTCAGCTTGGCTATCTTCTATTTCGGCAATTTGTTTGAGATAAATCGCGCGCCATTTTTATTGGTAACCACTAAATCACCGAATGAGTTTGGGTGAATAACCCGAGATTTAATTTCGACCACCAATTCTGAGTTCTTTTGTTTTAAAGTCCCCCCCGGAACTTCAATATTTTCAGATTTTAGGGTGTTTATAACTTGATCGATCCCAATCCCGAAACTTTGTAATTTTTGCGGATTTACTTGAATACGAATTTGACGCTGTGCATCACCCAATAAATTGACCGTACCGACACCGGGAACCGTTCTAAGCTGGGGCACAATCCGTTGATTCAGATAGGAACTCAAATCACGTAAAGACATGTCCTTCGATTCAAAAACAATCGACATAATTGCACTGGCAGTAGGGTCATAACGTTCTACAATCGGGTCATCAATTTCATCACGAAATTGTGCGGTTACTGGTGCAATTTTATCTCGAATATCCTGTGCAGCTACAGAGGACGAGACATCTAGATTAAATTCGACAATAACCGTGGATAAACCTTCACTGGATTGAGAAATGACTTGCTTGAGGCCTGAAATGGTATTGATCTGATCTTCAAGTTTCTTGGTGATTTCAGATTCGACAGACTCAGGAGAAGCACCCGGATAGTTGGTGTAGACAACAACAAAAGGGAAGTCGACATCAGGAAACTCTTCAACACCCATACGTTGCCAAGAAGCGAGTCCTAGCACCATCAGACAGAACATCATCATGATGGTGAAAACAGGATATTTCACACTAATTCGGGTTAACCACATAACAACTGTCCTGCCTTATTCTTTTAATTTTGGCTGATACTTACATCTTGTTTGATATCTGAATCATTAAATTTAATTCGGCTGATCAGATCACTATTTTGTAAGCCCTGAACAATCGCGGTGTTATTGCTATAACTCTGATTCAAAATTTGTACAGGTACTTTGGCAATTTTATTTTGACGAATGACCCAGACGTAAGGTTTATCTTTTAGACTTTGGATGGTGTCGAGTGGAATTTTTTGGCCTGAAATATTATCTGTACCTAAGATGTGACCTTCGACAAAAGCACCAATACTTAATGACGTAATGGTTTCATTTGGGGCTGCAAAAAATTCAATTTGACGACTGGCTTGATCGGCAATCGGTGAAATTCGGCTGATTTGTGCTGTGAGTAAATTGCTATTACCTTGGATGCTATATTCAATCTTTTGTCCAATTTTCAGTGCAGCTTGCTGATCACTTGGTAATTTGGCTTGAATTTCTAATTGGTCTGGATTGACAATTTCAAAAAGGGTTTGTCCGGCAGCAACCGTTTGTCCCGGTTCAACATCACGTTTGGTAATCACGCCTTGGATAGGGCTATAAATGGTACCATCTTGATTGGCTTTTCGCGCAATATCGACATTAGCTTGTTGGGCACGGACATTTTCCATTTGAGCTTGGTAATCGACACGACTTTGTTCAAACTCTACTTTGGAAATAAAGCCTTGATTCAGCAAACGCTGTTTACGTTCCATCATCAGTTTGGCTTGATTGGCTTGAGCTTGCGTTGATGCAAGGTTTGCTTGAGATTGAGCAAGACGTGCGGCATTGTCTTGATTATTTAAACGCACCAACACTTGGCCTTTGCTGACACGTTGTCCGACTTCTGCATTAACATTGGTTGCAGTCGCAGTGACTTGGGCTTGAATACTGCTCTGATTGACCGCCCGAATGGTACCTGTAAAGGCTGTTTTTGAAATGGCTTTGCCTTGTTCGATCGTGACCAGATCTTGTTGAATCAATTCAATCTTATTTTCTGGTTTAACACTTTGCTGCGGATCTTCTTTTTGACATGCAGCCAAAGTCAGGCTTATGCAAAGCAGGCTAAGCTTTAAAAATGGGGATGATTGCTGTGCAGAGTGCATAATGGTCCTTATATCAGCGGTCTACAAAAGCAATTGAATAACAAGTTTATTCCATCGCTTTTAAACGCGTAATAATTCTGTCGTATTCAGCTTCTGTATTTCGATAGCGAGTTTGTAACGATTGAATGTATTCTTTTTTCGCTACCATATTTTTTTGATTATTATCCAACATTGTTTTTAATTTTGCCGGAACGGTTTCACCTTTTCGAAAATGTTCACGTTCTTGGCGAACAAATAATACACGATCATTTTGTAATTGTTTTAATTGTTCTTGTTCAAACACGATCTGTTTACGTATACCAGTCAGTGCATCACGCTTTTTGATGGCCGCAGTTCGGCTATTGGTATAGGCTTTTTTAAGTTTGATATCTGACGCTTGCTGACGTGCTTGGGCAGCACGCTGAGGAGCTTGTCTAACGTCAGCTTCAGCATTGTAGGGGCGGTTACGTTTAATCACTTGCATATTTTGATCAAGTGCTTCATAACCATAGCGGATGTGATTTGGTGTCACATTGGTACTGATGTTTGCTACGCCTTTACTGTCATAGTAACGATACCAAGTCGCCTTTTGTGGTTGCTGTATATTGGTTGGTGCAGCAAATAAAAGCGGGGTATAAGCCAGTAAACAAGTCGTCAGAATGATTTTTTTTGAGAAATGTTTAAGGCCAATCAAGTGAATTTTTTTTGTAAGCGGACTCAACCTTGTACTCCCCAGTTTAAAGTTGACTAAATTACTTATTTTAAAGTAATAATCTTGCTATAATATGCTTAATTAAGACAATTAAATACTATTCCAAGTTAAAAAAAAATCGTTGGTCATCGGAAAGTGTGAAGCAGTTAATAAAAACAAGAAATCTTGTGTGTTTGCGCAGAAAATGTTCATTGAAAACGCAAGTAAAGATATGTTAAAAATGTTCACAACTTGTAAATAATAATGCTGCTAACTTAATTGTTTGTACATCCTCAATGGGTAGGGTCAATAAATGGACGATAAATTCCAAAATCTAAAAGTCATGGTAATTGATGATTCAAAAACCATTCGTCGTACGGCCGAAACGCTGCTTCAGCGTGAAGGATGTGAAGTAGTCACTGCTGTAGATGGTTTTGAAGCACTTTCAAAAATTGCAGATGCGAATCCAGATATCGTATTTGTCGATATAATGATGCCACGTCTAGATGGCTATCAAACTTGTGCCCTGATTAAAAACTCTCAAAATTATCAAAATATTCCTGTGATTATGCTTTCAAGTAAAGATGGTTTATTTGATCAGGCGAAGGGTCGTGTTGTAGGTTCTGATGAATACTTGACTAAGCCATTCAGTAAAGATGAATTGCTGAATGCAATTCGTAATCACGTTACAGCTTAATTAGATTTTTTATTTTTTGGGGAAAAAGCATGGCACGTATCCTAATCGTTGATGATTCACCAACAGAAACATTCCGTTTTAAAGAAATTTTAGGTAAACACGGATTTGAAGTGATTGAAGCTTCAAATGGGGCAGATGGGGTGACAATGGCTCAAGCTGAGTTACCTGATTTGGTCTTAATGGATGTGGTAATGCCGGGTGTGAATGGATTCCAAGCAACACGTCAAATTGCACGTGGTGCGACCACCAAACATATCCCAATTGTCATTGTCAGTACCAAAGATCAGGCAACTGACCGTGTTTGGGGTAAACGCCAAGGTGCTTCTGATTATCTGACTAAACCTGTAGACGAAAAACAATTAATTGATGTGATTAAGCAACACCTCAATGCAGGATAAAGCTCTATGGCAGCAAATGGATTTATCGAATTACTTCGAATCGCAAAACGAGGAAACAAAAACTACGTTTCCACTGAAAATGAAGTAAACCGATGGTCAGGCATTGCTTTTGAGATGATGGGGCAATATTACGTTGCTCCTTTAGGTGAAGTAGCTGAAGTGATCTACCCACCAAAATATACGCCAGTTCCCAATACCCAACCTTGGGTGATGGGATTAGCCAATATTCGGGGACGCTTACTTTCTTTGTCTGACCTAGCACAATATATAACCGGTCATCGAAGTAGTTTTTCACCCACTCAAAAAGTTTTATGTATTAGTCATAATGACCATTATGTCGGTTTGATAGTCGATCAAGTTTTGGGTATTCAACACTTTAATAAGAAAAGTTATTTTTCTAAAGATAATGAGTTGGATCGAAATTTGCAGGAATATTGTCAGGGGTATTTCCACCAGCATAACCAGCAGTGGAATGTATTTCTCTTCAGTCGTTTACTGCAAAATCCAAAATACATGAACGCATCTATAAAATTTATAAATTAATTGTCGCGCACGAACGAAAGAAGGCGTAATCGGGGAGAAGCTGAATGGGCTTTAAACTTAAAAAGAAAAATACGGGTGAAAGCACCAGTGGTCGTAAAGGCGGTAATGCTTTTCTGGCAAAACTGCAATCACAGACAGATCAATTATCTCGAGTTTTTGGTGATAGTGAAAAATCCAAACCATTTATTTATGGTGCGATTGGTTCATTAGTACTGGCAACGATTATTTTATTATACCTATTCTATAGCGTTCCTCGCGGTAACCAATTAACGCAAAGTTTGGGTGAACTCCGTCTTCTTTCGCAAACAATTTCGCGTCAAGCAACTGAGGCAACTGCATCAGGTACTGAAGATGCAATGAAAAAATTAATTGCCTCTCAAGATTCGTTCAAAGAAAACTTAGAAACGGTAAAAGACATTCATGCAAATACAGATGCGCTGAAATCTGTAGATACGCAGTGGGCTGAAGTTTCAAAAAGTATTGACTTGATTACTTCGCAACAAAAAATCATTAATAAATTATATGACACGAACATCGCGATTGGTGAAACCATTCCGGGGATTCAGGCGGAATATAACTTGATGGTCGACCAAATGGCACGTCAAGACATGCCTTCGAACCAGGTGGTGATTGCGAAAAACCAAGTATTCATTGCAGAACGTATTTTACGTTCGATCAGTTCGGTGCTTTCCGGTTCTGATAGTTCACGTGAGTCTGCAGATGACTTCAGTGCCGATACTGAAACCTTCGGTTTGTACTTAAATGCCCAATTGGATGGTAGTACAGAGCTTGGTGTACAACGTATTGAAAGCCCTGAATTACGTGAGTCTCTTGAAGGTATTAAAGCTGAATATGACGATGTATTAAAATCAGCGGCTGCGACAATTTTGAAAAACTCAACGCAAATTGTGAACGTACGTAAAGCATCTTCACAAATTTTTGCTGAGTCAGACAAATTGTTGGACAACTTAAATCAATTGTCTTCTAGCACAGGCTTGAAAACCATTTTACCTGCGGTACTGTTGATTCTTGCTTTAACAGCCTTCTTGATCTGTGTGTTCAAACTTCTTTCTTTACGTGGTCAATCGGATAAATTCCGTGTAACCCGTCTTCAAGAAGAATATGACCGTAACCAGAACGCGATTTTACGTTTACTCGATGAAATTGCCGATCTTGCAGACGGTGACTTACGTTCGTATGCGACGGTATCTGAAGACTTTACGGGTGCGATTGCCGACTCGATTAACTTCGCAATCGACCAATTACGTGACCTTGTATCGCGTATTACAGAAACTTCTCAAGAAGTTGCGCAATATACGGCGAATACGCAGGGTATTACCAACCAGCTTGCAGAAGCATCTGAACATCAGGCGCAAGAAATTGCTGGTGCATCAGCCGCAATTAACGAAATGGCAATGTCGATTGACCAAGTATCTTCGAACGCTGAAGAATCAGCTGTTGTAGCAGAACGTTCTGTACAAATTGCTGCAAACGGTGCAGATGTCGTAAACCGTTCAATTGAAGGTATGGACACGATTCGTGAACAGATTCAGGAAACTTCAAAACGTATTAAACGTTTGGGTGAGTCTTCTCAAGAGATTGGTAACATTGTCGCACTGATTAACGATATTGCCGACCAAACAAACATCTTGGCATTAAACGCAGCAATTCAGGCGTCGATGGCGGGTGAAGCAGGTCGTGGTTTCGCCGTGGTAGCGGATGAGGTACAGCGTCTTGCGGAACGTTCAGCGTCTGCAACCAAACAGATTGAAGGCTTGGTAAAAACCATTCAAACGGATACTAACGAAGCCGTAATTTCAATGGAACAAACGACTTCGGAAGTTGTACGTGGTGCGAACTTGTCTAAGGATGCCGGCGTAGCACTGGATGAAATTCAGTCTGTATCGGGTAACTTGGCGAAACTGATTGCAAACATTTCGGATGCTGCAAAACTTCAGTCTGCTTCAGCAGGTCATATTGCGACAACGATGAACGTTGTACAAGAAATTACCTCGCAAACTACCAGTGCAACATTTGATACTGCACGTTCGGTATCTGAATTGGCGAATATGGCTGAATCATTACGTGAATCTGTATCTGACTTTAAACTCCCAGAGTAAGTCAGGCGCAAACCTGTAGTACCTTAGCTGCGGCTAGGGTACTTCACCGATTACAGATAACACATCGATAAGGTGAACTTAACGTCACAGTTAAGTCTTAGGTGATGGTTACAATTAAGTTTGAGCAACCTTCTTGGTGGCAAAACATAAGAAGCCTTAGCTATGAAAGAAATATTAAAAAATTTAGTTGAAACAACTACGCTTCCTGAAGATAGTTATCTTGATCAAGATGCAGAAATTTTAGAGATTTTTGTTGAAGAAATAGAAGAAATCTTTGAAGAGTTGGCGGGTTTATTTACAACTTGGTGGGAAAATCCACAAGATAAAGACACTTTAACGACGATTCGTCGTCATTTCCATACCCTGAAAGGTTCAGGTCGTATGGTCGGGGCAAAATCGGCGGGTGAAACTGCATGGGCAGTTGAAGATACGCTGAACCGTGTCATTGCGGGTTCAGTACAGTTAACGCCGACCGTTCAAAAGTTTGCACAAACAGTTTTAAATGTTTATCAATATAAGCTCTATCCACGGTTTAAAAATGTTGCCGAATTGGATGTTGACTTACGTCCATTGGTTTTAATGGGGCAACAATTACAACAAAATATTAGCCTTGAGCCTGCACTCGAAGAATTATTAAAACTGGCAGATCAATTAAAATCTGAAGATGGTGTCACTGGTTTAGAACTGACTGATGTTGAAGCTACAGCACCTGTAGAGGTGCTTGAAAACACGATTGATGCGGTTGTTGAATCAGAACCTGCTCCTGAACAAGTGGATGCAGATGCATCACTGGTCGAAGAGACTGTGAGCATTTTTATTGAAGAAGCTGAAGAACATCTACAAACGATTGATCAGTTCCTCCAATCTGATGACAGTAAATCACAAGATTATAATGGCTTGATTCGCGCGCTACACACCTTGCGTGGTAGTTCGTCGATGGCGCAAATCGAAGAGATTTTTGAAGCCAGTTCAAAAGTTGAAAACTTATTCAAAACCTTATTGCAAGACGAAATCGTATCGAGCTCGAAAGAAACTGCGTTATTGATTCAATATGCTGAATTTGTTCGTGATTATTTACACGTGCTACGTTCAGGAGATAAGGCAAATCTTGCATCTATTTATGAAACCTTCAAAGCTGCTTGGGATGATTATGGTTTTGCTAGCCAAGATCAATTGGCGCCTGAAGATAATCCACAAGGTTTGGTTTCTAAACTAATCGAATTAAATATTGATCAGTTATTGGATGCTGAATTTGAGTTTGATAAACGGGCCCTTGCTGAATTCCCAGACTATATTCAACAGCTCAGTCAACAAGCTTTAGAGTTGATCGAACATACGGATAATCGTGCGTCTGTTGGAATCCATGATTTCACAACTCAACTGTGTGCAGCGTATCAGTCTATAATTGAAAAGCCTGAATTACTCCATGCTAATTATGGTTATGAGTTATTTGCGCAAGCACATCAAGAGTTCATTCACTTATTTGACACTTTAGCTGCGGGTCAGCGTGTAGTGTTAAGTGAAGAGGTTCAGCGTTTCTTAAATGAGCTGACTGCATTTGTACAACAAGACATTGAAGCAGTTGCAGCGACGACAACACCAGAAGCCCATGTAGTTGCTGAACCTGTTGCCACAGTAGAAGATAAAGCCGCTGTTGCAAATACAACAGCAGTAGACTTTGCACAATTAAGTCAGCGTATTCAACTTGATCATCAACAGATGCAAGCGGCGGATGCGAATAATGACTTTGATGAAGATCTTTTAGGGATCTTTATTGAAGAGGCAGAAGAATTATTGGTGGGGATTGATCAAGACCTCAGTACTTGGACACGTGATCAGACCAATACTTCAGCTTTGAATAATTTAATGCGTTATTTGCATACCCTAAAAGGTGGTGCAAATATGATTGCCGCATCTCATGTGGGTTTAATTTCGCATGAATTAGAGTCGATTTATGAGCGCATTATTCGTCAGCAAATTTCGATTACGCCTGCTTTAATTCAAATTATTCGTTTGGTGCAAGATGATATTTCAGATCGTATTCAAACCATTCGTGACCAAGGGATCGACTACCCAGCGAATAATGTGATCGATATTCTCAAGAATATTCAGTCAATTGTGGCAGGAGAGCGTTCAGAAGCTGTTGCATTGGCTTCGGCCCCTATTTCTGCTGAAACTGAACAAACAGCAGTAGAACCAGATGTATCGGTGTCAGAGCCGATGGATGTTGCTGAAGACACTGCAGAAGCAGTGGTTGAAGCTCAAACGACTGCTCACACTGAGTCTGCTGTTGAACATCTTGAACATGCGGTTGCTGAACATGTTGAGCATCCAGATGACGATCTACGTTCTGTCATGGAAGAAACCTTCCTTGAAGAGTCTGAGGAAATTCTTGAACAAGCCGTTCAATTATTAAATCAATGGACTGAGCAACGAAGTGACCGTAACGTATTGCTTCAATTACAACGTGCTGCCCACAGTATTAAGGGTGGAGCGCGTATGGTTGAGAATGAACCTGTTGCCGCAATTGCGTATCAACTAGAGACGACATTTGAGCATTTCGCTGTTCATCATTTCAACTCAAATGCATATGACGGCTTACTCAAAACGACGTTGGCATGGTTAAAAGAAGCGATCTTCAACCACGACTATAGTAATTTTGACAGCATCAAATTGAGCTTAGAGTCCATTCAATATGTGGATGTTACGGTTCAACTGCCAAACCGTGTTGCAGAATTAGAACAAGGTATCGTCAGCAAAGGCTTTGAATTTATTCAGGGTGATGGTGTTGAACCGCCATCGATGTTGGGTGAGTGGACTGAAGCCAATTCTTCTGATAACAGCAATGAGATGATTCGTATCTCGGCTGATCTCGTCGAGAAGATGATTGACTTATCAGGCGAAAACTCGATTAACCGTTCACGTATTGAGATGGACTTAGGTCAGCTAGGCAATACCTTGAATGAAATGGAGTTAGCAATTAAGCGACTTGCTGACCAGTTACGTCGAATGGATGGTGAGCTTGAGTCACAAATTATTGCCAAACATGGTTCTGAAAATTCACGCTATGCGGATTTCGACCCATTGGAGATGGACCAATATTCATCGATTAACCAATTGTCAAAATCTCTAGCCGAATCTGCGTCGGATTTGGTTGACTTCAAGAGTACTTTGGCAGAAAAAATCCGTGATGCGGAAGGTCTGTTATTACAGCAATCACGTATTCAGTCAGAAATTCAAGAGAGTCTGATGCGTACCCGTTTGGTGCCATTTGATCGTTTGTTACCACGTTTACAACGTATTGTGCGTCAAACTTCTTCGACCTTGAACCGTCCTGCAGAATTGATTGTTCAAAATACAGAAGGTGAATTGGACCGTACGATCTTAGAGCGTTTGGTGACACCATTTGAACATATGCTACGTAATGCGGTCGACCATGGTTTAGAAGATACTGCTGACCGTTTGGCTTTAAAAAAGCCAGAAGTGGGTAGCATCGTCTTGAACATTAGTCGTCAGGGTACTGATGTACTGGTGTCTTTCAGTGATGATGGTAAAGGGATTGATGAAACCAAAATTAAAGACAAAGCCTTAAAACTTGGTTTAATCAAAGCGGATCAGTTCCTCGATAAACAAGAAATCTTGCAATTGATCTTCCATCCAGGTTTCTCAACGGCACAAGCGGTAACGCAAATTTCGGGTCGTGGTGTTGGTCTGGATGTGGTGCAAAGTGAAATTAAAGCTTTGGGGGGTCATGTTTCCGTTGAGTCTGAGCTAGGTAAAGGGACGACCTTTACCATTCGTGTACCAACCACAGTAGCGGTCAGCGATGCCTTGATGGTGAAAGCGGGCGATCAGCAATATGCGATTTCATTAGCGCAAATTGAACGTATTGTCCGTATTGCACCTACGGCACTCGAAACTTACTTCAATAGTAAGGATGACGTGTTTAAAATTGACAACACCAATTACAAACTACGTTATCTATCAGAGTTTGTGGGTAATCAGCCAATTCCACGTTTAAATAATGTCGGTCATTCATTGCCTGTATTGCTAATAAAAGGCAACAGTGGTCAAACCATTGCTTTATTGGTCGATCAGCTGGTGGGTTCACGTTCTCAAATCGTGGTGAAACCAATTGGTCAACAATTTACCAGTGTGGCCGCGATTGCAGGTGCCACGATTCTAGGTGATGGTCATGTATGTTTGATTTTGGATGGACAAAATATTGCACGTCAGATTCAAACTACGCAGCGTGTTAAACATTCAGCTGAGCAACGTGATTTGGGCCGTCAAGCCAATGCGCGTCGTTTAGTGATGATTGTCGATGACTCGGTAACTGTACGTAAGGTGACTTCGCGCTTACTTGAACGTCAGGGTTATGACATCGTGACTGCGAAAGATGGTGTGGATGCAATTGAACAGCTTGAAAATGTCCGTCCAGACTTGATGCTACTCGATATTGAAATGCCACGTATGGATGGTTTCGAAGTGACTAACTTAGTCCGTCACCACGACATTCACCGTGACTTGCCAATCATTATGATTACATCGCGTACAGGTGAAAAACATCGTGAGCGTGCATTTAGCTTAGGTGTGACTCACTATATGGGTAAACCATTCCAAGAAGCTGAATTGCTTGCCAATATTGAAGCGTTAATTGCAGAAAAGCAGGGGTAATCTATGAGCCAAAATACTGTTTCTCAGGTTGTCAGCGATAAAATTGATCAACAGGAACTGCAACATCTTATTACGGTTTCTACCGGTTTTATAGATGCGTATATCATTGATTGTCATGGTAAAGAGCCAATGTTGTTGCCACAAAATATTGTGCTTTCAGCGCTCGATAGTGCAACCAAGGTTCCTTTTGTTGAATGGCATGAATTGAAATTGCCTGTTTTCTCAGTCAATGATCCTGCCAAAAATCAGGGTGTGGCTTTGGTGATTGAAGGTGATGATGTTGGGCAGCGTTTTGCACTGATGTGTAATGAAATGCCGAAAACCATTCGTCTGCGTATTTCTGAAGTGGTTGATGAAGAAAAAGTCGTGAAAGATGCCAATATTTTCCAATATGTACGCATGGCCGATCAGGTATTTCATATTCCAAATTTAGCCAATATTCAAAACAGCATTGGGCTTCAATCGGCTTAATATTTGCAAAAACGAGATATAAAAAAAGGAACTCAATGGAGTTCCTTTTTTTTGACTATACAGGGAATATTTAAGCCAATAGGTTTTCTAAAATCTTTTCGTAAATTTCAGAAAGTGGTTCCAATTCTGCCACATTGACGTGTTCATTGATTTGGTGAATCGTGGCATTCAAAACACCCAGTTCAAGCACCTGCGCACCTGTTGGTGCTATGAATCGACCATCAGAAGTACCACCACTGGTCGAAAGTTCAGTTTCAGTCCCAGTAACTTCTCGAATGGCATCACGTGCGGCATTCACTAACTCACCTACAGGGGTTAGGAATGGCAAACCAGATAACGTCCACGAGATGTCATATTCAACGCCATGACGATCTAAAATTTCCAAAGTACGTGCTTTGAGTTCATCTGCCGTTACTTCTGTTGAATAACGGAAGTTAAAAAGTAGATTCATCGTGCCTGGAACAACGTTGGTTGCACCTGTACCGGCATTGATATTGGAAATTTGGAACGACGTTGCAGGGAAGTATTCGTTGCCATTATCCCACACGGTATCGCAAAGCTCGGCCAGTGCTTTTGACGCAGTATGGATTGGGTTGATTGCTAGATGTGGGTAAGCAACATGCCCTTGTTTACCTTTAACCGTTAAATTGGCATTTAGCGAACCACGACGACCATTTTTAACAATATCGCCAAGTGTGTTAGTACTAGATGGTTCACCCACCAAACACCACGTCATTTTTTCATTACGCGCTTCTAACGTTTCAACAACTTTGACTGTCCCGTTGATCGAAGGGCCTTCTTCGTCAGAAGTAATGAGAAAAGCAATCGAACCTTTATGATTTGGATGCTTTGCAACAAAACGTTCTGAAGCTACAACCATAGCTGCCAACGCTGTTTTCATATCTGCGCTGCCACGACCATACAGTTTACCGTCGCGAATTTCAGGAAGAAATGGGTCAGAACCCCATGCATCCAAGTTACCGGTAGGTACAACATCAGTATGACCTGCAAAACAAAATACTGGTGCTTCAGTCCCTTTACGTGCCCAAAGATTATCTACATCATCAAAACGCATATTTTCAATGTTAAAGCCAATCTTGGCTAAACGTTCCGCCATAATGTTCTGGCAGGTATGGTCAATCGGTGTTACCGAAGGTTGGCGCAGTAATTCTAGGCTGAGATCAAGAGTTGCTGTTGAGGTCATGCTAAATACAGAAGTCAAAAATGTCGCAATATAATAGGCGAATCGACAAGCGAAGGGAAATTTAGACGTAAAAAAACCCTATTTAAAAAATAGGGCTCTTTTATAAATTCTTGGGAAAGAAATTAATTGCGGCGAATTTCTTCCGAAGTTTTCTCAGCAGTATTGGTTACAGCATCTCCAGCTTTAGATACGTCTTTACCAACACCTTTTACTGTATTACAACCTGTCAGTACGAAAGCAAACATAAGTGATGCAGCTAAAATTTTTTTCATTGAATGTAATCTCCATTATGAAAGAATAATTTTTAGAAGACTAAATTATTCTGTTGTGAGATTTAGATTAAAAAATAGCCGTATCAAACAGTAGGTGGTTTTTACGGTGGTTGAGTAAATAAATGTAAATTTCTACTAAATGGTGCATTGGGGCTTAAAGCGTTTGCGGCAAGATCAAGCGTGGCTGTCTATACATATAATAGCTTTCATCACTGTCTTTTTTATATAAACCATCTGTCCACCAATGTGCGGTTGCACTCGTCGGTTGCTGCTGCACGCAAATCCATTCATGTCGTTGTAAGCGATAATAGCCTTGCTTTGTAGGCGGAATGACATGTCCCCATTGACCTATTCTGCGTGCAGGATTGACCCAGTTTGGCAATGTGCTGGTACGCTGAATAGGTAAATATAATTGGCCCTTTAAAACGCAATAGCGCTGTTGAATCTGCTGCCCAAGTGCTTCATCAAATTGGAATTGTTTTTGGGTAAAATGATTGAGCTTTCGAGCCAAAGTATCACTACGATTTAAGCCATACCAGTAGGGTAATTTAAAATCACGCTCGGCTAGATAATATTTTAAAGCCACTTCCCAATGTTCAACTTCACCACTTTCGGTATTTTTTAAAACAAAATCGAGTTCACCTACTGTACGAGGGCCGTCAATTTTTTGAATGCTATGTCCGAGTAACTGGTAGGGATGGTATGGGCGATCGAGAAGCCAAAACCACATAAACATTTCGAAACGTAAACCAAGGCGAGTACTTTTTAATTTTTGTAAAAATTCTACTAATTCATTTGGGTGTTGTTCGAGTTGTTTTAAACGGGGAAGGTAGGCTTCAAAATATTTATGCCAAAGCTCGTTTGGATGAAAATGAAAGGGATAACGGATTTCGAGTTCATTGGGAATTTGCTGCAGAATATTTGGGCTAGCAATACAGAAAGCCAAGTGGCGAACTAAGGGCTGTTTAAATTGCAACCATGGCTCAAAATAAGACGACGTTGTCGGGGCTACAGCCATATTGAAACCTTTTGAATAATGCAGAATAACAACGGATAATTGTTAAAAACATCTTATACTACCTGAATTGAAAGTTCAGGGTAGCGGTATGAAGACGTTGTTTTGGCGAAGCTTAGTGGTTGTCTTTGTCATTTTAGGCTTTATAGGGGCTTTATTGCCGGGAATGCCCACGACAGTCTTCTTAATATTAGCGGCATGGGCGGCTTCAAAAGGTTGGCCTCAAATGGATGCTTGGTTGTTGAATCATCCTAAATATGGGCCAACCTTACGCGCTTGGCGCGAAAATGGCACAGTCCCACGCAAAGCAAAATGGTTTGCATCGATCATGATGTTTGTGAGTGGTCTGATTATGCTTTTTACATCAGCACCGATTGCCGTCAAGATTTTCACTGACTTAACCATGTTGATTGTTGGCATTTGGTTATGGACACGACCTGAGCCAAATCAGATGCGAACTTCAGAACAATCGCTGCAGACACAACCAGAAGATAAAGATAAGCAGAAAGAGCAAGAGCATGTCTGAATATACCCAAGATCAAGCAGATATCCTGATTAACTTGAAAGATCAAACTTTAACTTTGCCGAAACTGAATAAGTTTTACCTCATTTCATCGGGTAAAAATGGCATTGGTGAGCAGGAAAATAGTGGCAAGACGCCACGAGGCTGGCATCAAGTGGCTGAAAAGTTTGGTGGACAACAACCTCAAAATGCAGTTTTTAAAGCACGTCAGTGGACCGGAGAGGTTTACGACGAGCAACTTGCTGCATCACACCCTGATCGGGATTGGATTTTATCTCGAATATTATGGCTCAGTGGTTTAGAACCCGGCTTTAATGCAGGTGACGGCTGTGATACTTATCAACGTTATATTTATATTCATGGCACACCAGATCGCGAGCCTATGGGTATACCGATGTCACATGGTTGTATTCGCATGCGAAACAGCGATGTTGTAGAACTTTATCAATTGATTCCATTAAATGCGCTGGTTTACATCACTGAACATTGAACACGTCGTTAAAAGCACAAGCCATGAAAGCCGAAGTTCATGACATCAAACCATGGTTTGAAGAATTAAAGTGAGTTTGAAAGGCGTTTTTTGTCAGGACTTTTGTCAGGACTAATGCTCGCAAACTAACAGAAAATCGTGTTTGAATGTATTTTGTACACTGTGGTGTTTTAGAATGTAGTGTATGTGATGAATTAATCGTCGGTTCGCTGAATGATTAGTTATGAGTCCACGCGAAAAACTGTTTTTTATGTGAATGATGCAGAATATAAGTCATATTTTTAGTAATAAATTTACAGGTTTATAGCTAAAAAATGTTCAAAAATACTGATTTTTCCGCAATATAACTTATTTTTTAATCACTCAAACAGAAAAAGTGGAAAAGAGTTAGAAAAGCGTTTGACAGACCGTGAGGATTCTCTATAATGCACCTCATCAAACGATGAACATGTTTTGAAAAGGGCGCTTAGCTCAGTTGGTAGAGCGTCTGCCTTACAAGCAGAATGTCGGCGGTTCGATCCCGTCAGCGCCCACCAAACCTTTTCAGCGTTAAGATATTTAGAGTGCAGCGGTAGTTCAGTTGGTTAGAATACCGGCCTGTCACGCCGGGGGTCGCGGGTTCGAGTCCCGTCCGCTGCGCCACTTTAAATCTTAATTCGTTTGAACCACAATAGCGACATTGTGTA